>CALGMC010000288.1 GCA_937959145.1 uncultured Chlorobiales bacterium | reverse complement strand
GATTGAAAAAGATGGTGCGCTCGAACGCCGATTCCAAAAAGTCATGGTCGAGTCGCCAAGCATTGAAGAAACGCTCGAGATTCTCAACAGCATCAAAAATAAATACGAAGCGCATCACGGCGTTCGCTATACCAAAGAAGCAATCCAAGCCATCGTGCGCCTTGCCGACCGATATATTTCCGACCGTCAATTTCCCGACAAGGCCATCGACGTGCTCGACGAAGCCGGAAGCCGCGTGCGATTGGCAAATGTGAAAGTGCCCGAAGATGTTGTTCAAGCCGAACAAAAGTTGGAAGAAATCAAAAAGCAAAAAGCCGAACTCATCAAAGCGCAAAAGTTCGAAGAAGCGGCGCGACTGCGCGACGAACAGCAAAAGTTAGAGAACAAGCTCAAAGACGCACAAAAGAAATGGCTGGAATCTTCCGACGAAATTTATGAAGTCAATGAAGAGACGATTGCAACCGTTGTTTCAATGATGACGGGCATTCCCGTAACGAAAGTCGGCGCGGCGGAATCGCAAAAATTGCTTGAGCTCGAGCAAGCACTTAAAGCACGGGTGATTGGGCAAGATGAAGCCATTGAGAAGTTGGCGAAGTCAATCCGACGCACGCGCGCAGGCATCAAAGACCCGAACCGTCCGATTGGCTCGTTCATCTTTTTAGGACCAACAGGCGTCGGCAAAACCGAACTCGCTAAAGCCTTGGCAAAGACGATGTTCGACAGCGAAGACGCGCTCATTCGCGTGGATATGTCCGAATTTATGGAGCGGTTCAGCGTTTCGCGATTGGTGGGCGCGCCGCCCGGTTATGTCGGCTTTGAAGAAGGCGGAGAACTCACCGAAAAAGTGCGCCGCAAGCCATACAGCGTGATTTTGCTTGATGAAATCGAGAAGGCGCACCCCGAAGTCTTCAATATGCTGCTGCAAGTCTTAGACGACGGCATTTTGACCGATTCGCAAGGGCGTCGTGTCGACTTCAAAAATACGGTCATCATCATGACCTCAAACATCGGCGTGCGCGATATTGAGCGCAAAGCCAAAGGCATTGGATTCACAGTGGGCGATGAAACCGAAAATTACGGCAGAATCAAATCCACACTTCAAGAAGCGTTGAAGCGTGTTTTTAGTCCCGAGTTTCTCAATCGCCTCGACGACGTCGTCATCTTCCATCAACTCGAGCGCAAGCACATCACGCAAATCGTTGATGTTATGCTGGCGGGATTGAACGAGCGATTCAAAGTGCTTGACATTAAAGTGGAAATTTCTGACGAAGCCAAAGAATTTCTTGCCGATAAAGGCTACGATGTTCAATACGGCGCACGTCCGCTTCGCCGAGCCATTCAGAAGCATTTGGAAGAGCCACTTGCCGAAGAAATTCTGCGTGCCAATCTCAAAGAAGGCGGAGCGGTGAAAGTCGGCTACGATGCAAATGAAGGCAAATTAACCTTCACCGTAGCGACTGCCACAAGCGCAACCGCCTCGAATGAAATTGAACTGCAAAAGTAAGGTGCAAGCGAACTCGCAAAAGAGCCTGTTTCGTGCAGGCTCTTTTTGTTTTAGGGCGATTAGATAAGATTCAGAAATTCCAATGCGATTTCGTATCTTCGCGTCCCAATTTTTTCATAAAGCAACAGCAAACAATGGCAAGCACAACTAAATCGGACTTTTTTACTGAATTTTTCTTTCAAGCAACGGATTTCTTCGAGAAAAATCGCACGACCGTTTTGGGTGTATTGGGTGCAATTCTATTGGCAATTGTCGGCGCATTTTTTTGGAATCAGCAACAAGACGCCAAAAATCAAGAAGCCACCGGCAAGTTGGAAAGCATCATCAAGCGATATGAAGCGGGCAATTACAGCGGCGCGATTGAAGGCGACAGCACGGCGATGGGTCTGAAAGAGATTGCGAAAACTTACTCCGGCACACTGTCGGGCGAGCAAGCGAAACTTTACTTGGCGAATGCTTACTTCCAACTTCGCAATTATGACGAGGCGCAAAAAGCATTTGAGAGCGTTTCAAGTTCTTCGCCGCTTGTGAAAGGCTCGGCGTTGGCGGGTGAAGCGGCATGCTACGAACAAAAGAAAGAATACAAGAAAGCCGCTCAACTCTTTCGCCGTGCGGCGGACGCAGTTCGAAACGATGCCATCACGCCGATTTACTTGGAAAATGCGGGACGCAACTTCGAATTGGCAGGCGAAAAAAGCGATGCACTCGCCGTCTACGAAAAGTTGAAAAAGGAGTATCCTCAGTCAGCCGTCGCCCGAAGTGCGGACCAAATTATTGCGCGCTTGAAAAAGTAATCGCTCTAAAACTCTATGCCGTTTGTTGCGCTTTATGCCGCTACTTGCTTAGTCCTCTTGTTGTTTGGGTGTGAAGCGCAACGAGCGAAAACGTCTCAAACGGCGGATTCGCTTTCCGCAAAACCCCGCATCCTGATTGAATCTTCACAAGGCAACATTCTCATCGAGCTCTTTGACGATACGCCGCTGCATCGCGATAATTTCGTGCGATTGGTCAAAGCAGGTTATTACGACGGGCTTTGGTTTCATCGCATTGTGCCCGGCTTTGTGATTCAGACGGGCGGCGCGGAATATCGAGAAAAGCCGAACCCCGCCTTAGATACGCTTCCGCCGAAATCCATTCCTGCCGAAATTAAACACTCACATAAGCGTGGCACAGTTGCCGCCGCACGCTTCGATGATGATGTCAATCCGAAACGCGAATCGTCGGGCAGTCAATTTTTTATCAATCTCAACGACAATCGCAGTTACAACGGCAGATATACCGTTTTCGGAAAAGTGATTGAAGGAATGGACATTGTCGATAAATTTGAGAAATTGCCACGCGACGGAATGAACATTCCCTACGCACACATCGAATTGAAATTCAAACTTGTTGAGTAAGCCAAAACCAAGTTCATTGTTCAAACTAAACATCAACGACCATGCCCGAACAATTTTTGATTGAAACGCCTCACGGCAACATCACGATTGAACTCTTTGACGACACGCCGCTTCACCGCGATAACTTCAAAAAGCTTGTCGCTGAAAAGTATTACGACGGCATCACTTTTCATCGTGTGATTCCCGGCTTCATGATTCAAGGCGGCGACCCACTTTCGCGCGACCAATCCAAGCGACAGATGCACGGCACAGGCGGACCGACGGAGCGCATTCCTGCCGAGTTCAAGCATAAAAACAAACGCGGCACGCTTGCGGCGGCGCGCGACGGCAATCCTGCCAAAGCCTCGTCGGGCAGTCAATTCTACATCAACGTTGCCGATAATGATTTTCTCGACTCAGCGCAAGCAGGCTACACCGTTTTCGGAAAAGTGATTGATGGAATGGACGTAGCAGATAAAATTTCGCTGGTCAAACGCGATGCGCGCGATAACCCCATCGAGCCTGTTACGATGAAGATTACTGCCAAAGTCGCATAAGCCATGACGATTATCGATGTAGTAGACCTCAATAAATACTACGGCACGAAAAAAGCCGTCGACAATATCTCATTCACCGTCGAGCGAGGTCAAGTCTTCGGCTTTTTAGGTCCGAACGGAAGCGGCAAAACCACAACGATAGGACTACTGCTTGGCATTATCAACAAAACAAGCGGCATCATTAAACTCTTTGAGAGCGACGACTTGGATTCGGCGCGGCTGAACATCGGCGCAACGCTCGAGACGCCGAACTTTTATCCGTATTTGAGCGGCTTGGATAATTTGAAAATCGTTGCGAAAATCAAACGCGCAACGGACGCACAGATTCAGAGCGCGCTCAAACTCGTGGATTTATCGGCAAGAGCCAATAGCCCCTTCCGAACTTACTCGCTCGGCATGAAACAGCGACTTGCCCTTGCCGCCGCAACGCTTTCCAACCCTGACCTTGTCATTTTAGACGAACCCACCAACGGTTTAGACCCTGACGGAATCCGCGACGTACGTCAAATCGTCAAACGCCTTGCCGACGAAGGCAAAACCATTTTCCTTTCAAGCCATCTTTTGAGCGAAGTCGAGCAAGTCTGCTCGCACGTGGCGGTGATTAAAAACGGCAAACTGCTCAAAAGCGGCAATGTGAAAGAGCTCATCAGCCGAAACCCGCTTGCACGCCTGAAAGCCGAAAACCTCGAAGCCTTGAATGCAATCCTAAAAACTTACCCCGAAACCATTTCCGTAACGGACGAAGGCGACGGACTCTTAGTTGAACTGCAAACCGATAATCTTGCCGCGCTCAATCAATTTCTTGCGGAAAAAGGCACGTATTTGTCGCATCTCTCGTTGCAAAAGAAGACGCTCGAAGAAGCATTTATGGAAATCACGCAAATGCCTAATGATGCTTCACTACTGCCATGACATGACAAGTGGTGCAGAATTTGATGTTACAGTTTCATTCCCCTTGAACCTTTATACCAAAACATTACAGGCGACAAATGAGCGAAAAAATAGACGAAATAGAAGTGGCGGTCGACGCAAGTCGACAAAAACGTGACGAGTTGGAAAAAAATCTCCAACAAGCGTTGGAAATTAGAAACACAAATCCAAAAGAAGCCCTCGACCTTGCCCGCCAAATCAGACGAGAAGCCAAACAACTGAATTTCACAAATGGAGAAGCCGAAGCGTTTCGTGCAGAAGCCTTGTGCTATGAATTGATGTCGGATTTCAAACAAGCCTATCTCCATGCCGAAAAGGCAAAGGCGTTGTTCGTTCTCGAAGGAAATGCATTAGGAGAAGCGAAAGTATTATCGCTGATGGCAAATATCTACCTTCAACTTGGGCAGTATGATAGCGCGCTCGATTACAATGTCCGAAGCCTGACCATTTACGAAAATCTCAACTATGCCAAAGGTATTGGCAGTGCGCTCAACAACATTGGGCTGTCCTATTTTCATTTAGGCGATTATCAAAAAGCAAGGCGTTATTTTGAGAAAGCCTTAGTACACCGAGAAAAGCACAATCTCAAAAAAGGAAAAGCCTACACGCTCAACAACCTTGCCTCTGTCTGTGAAAAAGAAAAAGATTACGAGCAAGCCTTACGCCTGCAATGCCAGAGCCTTGAAATCATGCGCGAGTTAAAGGATAAGCGTGGAGAGGCGGCGGTGCTATGCAATAAGTCCAAAGTCCATGCCGCCCTTGGGGAATTTCATCGAGCGATTGAACTGCAACAGCAAAGCCTTGAAATCGAGCAAGCCTTAGGCAACATTGTCGGCGAAGTCGAAAGCCTATTTGAACTGGGAAAAATTTACAGCAATCCGACTTTTGAACAGGCAGATGACCA
>CALGMC010000287.1 GCA_937959145.1 uncultured Chlorobiales bacterium | reverse complement strand
TCGCGCCACCGCTCGAGCCGCTCATAGACTCTGCCCAGCGACGTATGCGCATCGATAAAATCAGGCTTCAACTTGATGGCACTTTCAAGCGTTTGTGCGGCGGAGTCAAAATAACCTTGTTCGGCGTAAGCAATGGCGAGGGCGTTGTAGGCTTCGGCGTAATCAGGCTTCAGGCGCACGACTTCGCGATAGGCGTAGCTGGCGTTTCGTGCGTCGCCGATTCCCAAATACGCAATGCCCATCGTCATGTAGGCGTCAGCGAAATCGCTCTTGTAGGTCGTTGCGCTTTTGAAGGCGTTGAGAATGGCGTCGTAGCGGCGAAGTTTGGGCGGCTTCTCGAAGAGCGAGCGCGACTCCATCGCGTCTAAGCGTTGGTAGAGCGGCTTTGCAAGCAATTTCGTTTCAATCGAACGTTCAAATTGCAAGAGTGCGACGCCAAGCCCATAGTGCGCATATGCCAATTCTGTTTGCGGTGGCGTGGCAAGGTCGTTGCCGTAGCGAATCGCCGTCTCAAAGGCTTCAATGGCTTTTTCAAGCATCGAGAGATTCAGCAAACAGTTGCCAAGCCCGACGAACAATCCGACCATTTCAGGCGAATCGCTGCGCGTGTGCTTAATTGCTTCTTTGAAGGCAGGAATGGCGTCGTCAAATTTTTTCTCGCGCGTGTAAATCATCGCAAGGTTGCGATGTGCGGCGGCGTAATCGGGTTTGAGGTCGACCGTCTTTTTGAACCACTCGGTCGCATTCGGAAAGTCTTTGAGGTAAAGGTAAGCATTGGCGATGTTGAAGCACAGTTGTGCATCTTTCTTGCGAACACGCTGAACGGCTTTGAGGTATCGAATCTCCGCTTTCGCTTGTGTTTGCAAGGCTTCAATGCGTTTGGATAAATCAAAAGCAAGTGGACTTCGCAAGGCATAAAGTTTTTTGATGGCTTCTTCAACTTCTTCCCACTCGCCGAATATCAAATACGCCAATCCAACATTTTCAATCACTTCCGCCGAATCGGGATTCGTTCTTAAAATTGCGTTGAGCAAAGAGAGCGCGGTTTCCAGTGCGTTGCGTGCTTCTTGCGACTTGCCGAGCTTGAGCGAAACCGACGCCAGTTTCATTTGCGCTTCCACATTCTTCGGCGCAAGTTCAACGGCGCGTGCAAGAAACGGCTCTGCTTCGCTGTATTGAAAGGCTTCCGAGAGCGCAACGCCTAAAAGAAAATTCGTGTCGAATTGATTTGGAGAAAGTCGGTGTGCTTCTTGCGCTAATTCAGCTGCGCGTGCTTGTCGCCCTTTCTGCAATTCTGCTTTCGCCGATTCAAGCAACACCTTGACGCGAAGCGAATCTTGATTCGCGCAGGCTTGCTCGACTGAATGAAGCGAAATCAACAAGGCGCAAAGCGCGATACATTTTGAGAGGCGCATAAAAAACTGTAAATCATACAGGTTTGAAAAAACGAAAATAAAACTTCAATCCTAAATGCAACATCGATTATGAAGCGACTGTTTTATTTGCTCTGCCTCTTGCTCCTCACGCAAAGTGCATTTGCGCAATTTTCATCGTATCGTGCGTTTCGGGATTCGCTCAATCGCATCGTCGCCATTCCTGATGGCAACACGCGCAACCTTGTGCTTACCGATTTTCTCAACGGACTTCAACAAGCGAACAAAATTCCGTTTGCGATTGGCGATAGCGTTGCCTTTCTTTATCGTGGTGCGGCGCAAAGCGTGCGCTGGAACGGCGACTTCAACAGTTGGGGAAGCGCAAGCAACATTCAAACCAACGGCGCACGGCTCGGCAACACTGACCTTTGGATTTTAGAACAAACCTTCCCCAGCGACGCGCGACTCGACTACAAAATCGTGCTCAATGGCAACACTTGGATTTTAGACCCGCGCAATCCCTTCCAACAAATGAGCGGCTTCGGACCTAATTCCGAACTGCGCATGCCCGATTATGTTTTCCCGCCCGAAGTCATTCGTCGCCCGAATGTCCCGCAAGGCGCATTTTCGCCCAATCAACTCATCAACAGCACGCATCTCGGATACGCCGTTCAGTATCGCGTCTATACGCCCGCAGGCTACGATTCGCTCTCGAATTTGCCCGTTGTGTATGTAACCGACGGACACGAATACGCTAACGACCAAATGGGCAGTATGCTCATTGTGTTGGATAATTTGATTTACGACGGCGCAATTCCGCCTGTAATGGCAGTCTTTCTCGACCCACGCAATCCGAACAATTTGAGTCAGAATCGACGAATGCAAGAGTTGCCTATCAATCCGAATTATTTGCGATTTGTGAAAGAGGAACTGGTGCCACGCATTGACTCGATGTATCGCACCAATCCACTGGCGAGTGCGCGTGCGATTTTAGGCACATCGCTCGGCGGCATCAATTCGGCTTACTTCGGCATCGCTGCGCCCGAAACCTTCGGACTGATTGCGATTCAATCGCCTGCCTTTTGGTATCGCCCGCAAATTCTGACGATGTATCAAGATTCTGCTCGCAAACCGATTCGCATTTCCATGACGACTGGCAACATTTTTGACGGACAAAACGAAGCCCGACAACTGCGCGACATTCTGCGCTCGAAAGCCTATCAACTTTACTATCGTGAAGTGCCACAAGGTCATTCGTGGGGACAATGGCGCGGCTTACTCGACGAGGCACTGATTTACTTCTTCGGCATTAAATCTTCTGCTCCAAAACCGCAAGGCGCAAAACCTACACACCACAAACTTCTTGGAAACTATCCGAACCCCTTTAATCCAACCACAACCATCACCTATCAACTTTCCGCTCCAAGCGATGTGCGACTTGAACTCTTCGACGTGCTCGGCAGAAAAATCGCGACGCTTGTTGATGCACGACAGCCTTCGGGCGTTCATACATTCACCTTAAATAGTTCGCAGTTTTCCCTTGCTTCTGGTGTATATTTCTATCACCTTCGCACTCAAAACTTTTCACAAACCAAAAAAATGCTTTTGATGAAATAATCTTTTGATTGAAATAACCACGCGCATTACAATGCCACGAAAGAAAACATTATCCGCGCAGACACAACTTCTGCTACATTCCTCTAACATTATTGACGAAGTCTCTCGCCTACACGTCTTTTTTGATAACGCCGCACTTGGAATATGCGTCGTCAACAAAGAAAATCGCATGCTCTCGTGGAACAGTGCCTTGCAAGAGATGCTCGGCTACACAGCGGAGGAACTTTACACACTGGCAACGCAAGACCTTACCCACCCCGACGATTACGCCCTTGAAGCAGAGACTTACCGCAAGCATATCCTTTATGAACAGGGCAATAGTTATCGCATTGAGAAACGCTTGAAGCGCAAAGATGGCACTTACTTTTGGGCAAGCATTACGAACTCTCTCATTCGCGACGATGATGGAAATATCCTGTTGGGCATTGGCATTCTTGAAGATATTAACGCGCGCAAAGAAGCAGAGGCGCATCTTTCAGAGAGCGAAGCACGATTTCGCCAACTCTTCGAACAAGCCCCAATTGGGATTGCAATCGTCGAGTATGGCGGAAAACTTCTCGAGGTTAATCCCGCAGTATGCAAATTTTTAGGCTACTCTCGTGATGAACTACTCACGATGTCTGTTGCCGATGTTTCTCACCCCGAGGATATGAAACGCAATCTACATGCTCACGACGATTTGTTGAACGGAAAAACGGACTATGTGATACTCAACAAACGCTATACCACCAAAGACGGAAGCGAACGTATCGGCGAACTGCACTTGCGATTGCTTAGTAAAGAGCAAGGACAATTACCGCGCTTTATCGGTCAGCTAATTGATATTACCGAGTATGAAAAAGCCAAGCGTGCGTTGGTAGAGCGCGAGCGACGGTATCGCCTGCTCATTCAAAACGCCTCCGATGTTACGGCGATTGCAAATCGAGAAGGAATGATTACTTACGTCAGTCCATCGGTAGAACCGCTTACCGGCGACTCTCCTGAATCGCTCATTGGAAAAAGCATCTTTGAACGCGTTCAC
>CALGMC010000286.1 GCA_937959145.1 uncultured Chlorobiales bacterium | reverse complement strand
TTCACTTAGACGACTTAGAAAAAAGCCTCCGCTTTTCAGGGAAAATTTTCCCGAATCAATTCAACGCCTTCACGAGTTGGACGAAGAATCATCATTTTATCGTGTTCAAGCACGGCAGAGCGGCGCACAACGCGCTCATAGAAAGTGATGTGAGCGACTTAGACATTCTCAACGCGCTCGAACAACTTGGCGCAAAAGCAGGCAACAACCTTAGCGTTCAGAGTTGGGAAAAACGCGCCGACAAAACTAATCCCGAACCCGATAAATGCGTCGAGGGCTCACTCATTGAAGTGTTTGTCTCATGGGAAAATAATCCGCCTGTTCAAGCCGCTGATATTTTTCACGACAAATTCGGCAAAGGCTTCGAGTTCCGATTCGGCGGACATCGCGACTTGATGCACGTGTGGAAATCGGGCTGTATTGTGTGCTTGCAGAGTTGTCCGGGCGGCAGAATGAGCAATGCCAATTACACCATGCGCGATTACCAAAACAGCATGGCAAAATTTGACGTGCAAAAGTCAATCCTGCCCAAAGAGGGTACGCCTGTTATTGTAACGCTCAAAGTGCGTGATGAACTCGCCGCTAAATGACGCCTTTTGTCGAGGCAATCGAGCGTGATGTGATGCTCACGGCTTGACGCAACGCAACTGCAAACGCCTTGAACAGTCCCTCGATTTTGTGGTGCGTATTTTTTCCGTAGAGAATTTCAAGATGAAGGTTGGCTTTGAGATGCTCGGCGAGCGAGAAGAAAAAATGCTCGACCATCTCGGTTGCCATGTCGCTGATTTTGGCGCGTGCAAACTTGGCGTTGAAGACGAGATAACTGCGTCCGCTTAAATCCAAAACAGCGCGGGCGAGCGTTTCGTCCATTGGAATGTAAGCGTAGCCGTAGCGTGCAATGCCGCGCTTATCGCCGAGCGCGTCGCGAAGAGCGGTCCCAAGTGCAATGGCAATATCTTCGACCGTGTGGTGGTCGTCGATGTGCAAATCGCCCTTGCACGAAAGGCGAATGTCGATTTGTGAATGTTTGGAAAAGAGTTCGAGCATGTGATTGAGAAAGCCAATGCCTGTTTCAATCTCGTATTCACCGTCTCCATCGAGATTGACGGCGACATGAATATCGGTTTCTTTGGTTTTGCGGGCGACGGTTGCGGTGCGTGATGTCGGTTTCATTCGGAAAGTTTGCGAAAGAAATAGAAAAGAAGGCTAAGCACAATCGAGAGCGCGATCGATGTGCCGAGCGGGAAATAAAATTTGAAGTTTTCGCGCTCGACTTTGAAATCGAGCGGCAGGTTGCCGAACCACTGAAAAAAGTTCGCGTCGGAACGGCTCACGAAATAAAGCACAACCCCGACAAGTGCGAGAATCACGCCAAGCAGAATGAGCGATTTAGCGAGCGTTTCGGTCATGTGCGTTGAGATTTTTTTGCTTTGTAATTTAAGCAGACTTCGCTAAATTTGCCGCCCTTGAAAACTAACTCAGTTCAAAATGCTTCATATTCTTGTTGTTACGCTGATTTGCATTGTTGCCATATTGCTGATAATCGTTGTGCTGATGCAAAACAGCAAAGGCGGCGGACTTGCAGGCGCGTTTGGCTCGGCAGGTGCTACGCAAGTTTTGGGTGTGCGCCGCACCGCAGATTTTCTGAGCAAAGCTACAACCTACCTTGCCGCGCTTTTTATGCTCTTGTGTGTTCTTGCAGAATTTACGACGGGTTCAGGCACATCAAACGAGCCGGGCGAAAGCGTTATTCAAAAGAATGTGCCCGCGCAAAGCGCGCCGGTTTCGCCAGTGTTGCCGCAATCCGCGCCTGAACAGAAGTAAGCCCTTGTGCATGCATCTGTAGCTCAGTTGGTAGAGCAGCTGACTCTTAATCAGTAGGTCCCAGGTTCGATCCCTGGCAGATGCACAAACCTCCCGCGTCCGCTTTCAATCTTCTTTCAAATCCACTTTTTCAAATCCACTTTTTCAAATCCATGTAGGGCAAATAAAAAACCCTTCCTCAACGGGAAGGGTCGTAGCGAACTGCCAAATATAAAACAAACTCAGATTTGTCGTCAATCCACAATACCCACAATCGCAATCGCAATCAAGCCACAGACCTAAACTTCAAGGAACGATTGACGAATCGTCAAGGTTTCCCTACCTCAAGAAGTTCAATACCTCAGCAAACTGAACTACTTCGCATTTCACATGAGATTGACACCACAACCGTCAAACCCCGATTCCGATGTGCGTTCCCTCATCGAGAAGGCGCAAAAGATATGGACCGAGCGGCTCATCGACCTCTCACGCAACAACCCCTTGCTGTTTTATCGCGACCTTAAAACAGGCACGCTCGACCTCAGCCAATCGCAGGCATTAGAACAACTGCTGGCGGGCAAGGACGTGAGTGCCAAGGACTTGCTTCCACGCAGTAGCGAGTTAGCGAAAAGTAACGGCACCAACGCACCACAACCACAAGGCATAAGCGAGAAAGAAATCAACAATAAACTATTAGCCATTCGCCGCAAGGCACAAAGCAACTACGAAGAGAAAGGGATTGAGACGCTTCATTTGGCGGTCGGAATTGCCAGTTGGCAGGCAACGGACGGCGGAAGTTCATTTAACGCACCCGTATTGCTCATACCCGCGCGCTTTAAGTCACGTCGAGAATCTCGTGGCAACTCACGGCTCTCGCTGGTCGGCACGCCGCAGCTGAACCCCGTGCTGAAGTATGTGCTTGAGAAGAACTATGGCATTCGTCTCAATCATCGCGACGTGTTTCAAGATGACATCGACGAGAGCGACAGCGACACAGAGACTAAACTGAATCGTGTTACTATTGAACGGCTCCTTGAACGGCTCCTCGACAAGGTGAAAGGCACAGCAGGAGATTTGCCCAATTTCACGATTCAATCGCACTTTATTTTGGCAAACTTCCAATTTGCTAAGATGGCAATGGTCGAAGACTTGAAGCGGAATCAAGAAGCCTTGATGTCGAGTCCCATCATCGCCGCCATTGCAGGACATGCGCCTTCACGCCAAAACCTTGCTCATGCTGTGGCGGAGATAAACCCAAGGCAACTCGATTATTTTCCGGCTTTGAAGGATTATCTGGTGCTTGACGCCGATTCCTCACAGCAACTTGCGATTGCGATGAGTTGCAAAGGACAAAGTTGCGTCATTCAAGGACCGCCCGGCACCGGCAAAAGCCAAACCATCGCGAACTTGATTGTCCAAAGCATTGCGGAGGGACGTCGCGTGCTGTTTGTCGCCGAAAAACGCGCCGCCCTCGATGCCGTGCTCAAACGCTTGAGCCGTCCAGATGTGGATTTAGGATATTTGGTGCTCGATTTACACGATGCCTCTGTGTCGCGCATAGAAGTATTGGCGAAATTGGGCAAGGCTCTGGAGCGCGTCAAGCAAATCCAACCGCTAAACGGCGTTGAGAAAGTTTATCATGAGTTTGAAGAACGGCGCAAAGCCTTAAACGAGCACGCATGGAAGGTTAATGAAGTGCGACCGCCGACAGGACTTTCAGTGCACCAAATGATTGGCAAACTGGCTCGCCTGCCGAAGAAATACCAAACGATGCTCCGCTTGCGCAGCGAAACCATGAAGCATCTCACCGAGCAACGTGCAGATGAAGTCAAACGCTTGCTCAACAGTGCCGCCGCACATGCCACGCTCTTCTTAGGCACCGACCTTTCAGCGTGGAACAATGCCAAAATTCGAGATGGAGAGCAAGTGAAAGAAGCTCTGAACTGTTTGGACGCGCTTCTTGAACACTTGCCGTCATTTACACAGCATCTCGAGAGCACTGTAAATCAACTCGGCATAGCCATGCCGAACACAGTAGGCGAAGTCAAGGCAATCGTCAGTTGGCTCCATGATGTAAAATCCCTTCGTCAGATATACAGCGATAGCGTCTTCTCATCACCGCTGAAGGCGGAAACCCTTGCGCCCGCCGCACGAGGCAAGTTTGCAGAAGTATGGGCAATGCTTACCAGCACCGACTATCGCACAACACGGCGACATTTGCTCAAATTACGCCGCGAACAAACCCCGACCACGACGCTCTTGGAGGAAGCGCAAACAATCGAAGACGCACTCAACCGATGGCAGAAGCTGGGCGCAACATCACGCACGCCTATTCTCATCGACAACGAAGAGCGTTTGGGCGAAGCACTGAACACCTTGCTGAGCATACTCAAAAATCTTGACGACTTCGTGCCCATGCATCTCTCAGATGAGATAGCATTGAAGGCAATCGCCGATAAGGTTCATGAATTAGCGCATGACCGACAAACGCCGTTTCTCCTGCCAACAATCTCAGAATTGCGTTCACACATCCAAGAATTTGGATTAGAGCCTTTCATAGACGACCTACGCACGAAGAACATTCCTGCCGAAGATTGGTCAAACTACTTTGAGCACATTTGGCTCTCCACAGCACTCGAACAGGCGTGGATATCCAACCCTGCGCTGGCGTCATTTAAGGGGCTCACACACGAGCGGCTGATTGAAGAATTCAAAAAACTCGATGTTGAGCGCAGGCAGTTGGCGGCAAAGCGCGTTCAACAACTCCACGCCGAGCGAACCGTTCAAGCCATGAAGACCTGCCGCGAACAAGCCGATTTGATAAGTCGGGAAGTAGCAAAGCAAAAACGGCACATTTCACTGCGAGAACTGTTTAAGCGCGCACCTGATATGCTCACTCAACTTATGCCTTGCTGGATGGCAAGTCCGCTTTCCGTGAGCCAATTGCTCGACTTTGGCAAGGAGTATTTCGACTTGGTCATCTTTGACGAAGCCAGTCAAATCTTCCAAGAGGAAGCCATTCCGTCGCTTTATCGCGCAAAGCAGGTCGTTGCCGCAGGCGACCGTCATCAACTTCCACCGACCAACTTTTTTGCAACAGACATTGAGGAAAAAGACAATTTTAACGATGAAGAACAGTCCGACGATTCAGCAACCGCAATCAAAGGCTTTGAAAGCCTGCTGGATACGCTTCAATCTTTCTTGCCGAATTGGCACTTAGATTGGCACTACCGCAGTGCTGATGAACGGCTCATTGCATTCAGTAACGCGCATATCTACGGCGGGCGATTAGTTACTTTCCCATCTGCCAGCAATCAAAATGTGATTCGCCACATTGTGGTGCCGCACAACCCAAGTGCGACTGACCAAGAAGAGAGCGCATCATGCGAAGTTGAAAGAGTGGTGCGAGAGGTCATTGCGCATGCAAAAACTCGTCCGCACGAGTCGCTTGGCGTTATCACTATGGGGATTAAGCATGCTGAACGCATACAAGCGACTTTAGACCGCGAACTGGCAAAGATGACTGACCTTAGCGAGTTCTTCGCACTGGAAAAAGAGGAACGATTCTTTGTCAAGAATTTGGAAACGGTGCAAGGCGATGAGCGCGATGCCATCATTCTATCTATCGGTTACGGCAAAAACGCAAACGGCGACTTGCCGCACCGATTCGGACCCTTGATGCAAGATGTCGGCTATCGTCGGTTGAATGTTGCTATCACGCGGGCGCGTCGTCGGATGTGTGTGATTAGTTCGTTCAGTCATGATGATATAGACCTGAGCCGCTCCAACAGTCGTGGCGTGCAACTTCTAAAAGCATATTTAGAATATGCCGCCAGCGGTGGCAAACGAATGCCTGCGCTTGAGCGTGCAGATGAAGTTGCACTGAACCCGTTTGAAGCCGATGTGCGCGATGCGCTGGAAGCACGAGACATTAAGATAAGAACGCAATTTGGTGTCTCTCGCTATCGGATTGACCTTGTTGCTATGCACCCACAAAAACTCGGGAAGCCTGTGCTGGCGATTGAGTGCGACGGTGCTTCTTATCACTCGAGTTCCACAGCACGCGACCGCGACCGACTACGGCAAACGCAATTAGAGCAAATGGGCTGGCGATTCCATCGCATTTGGTCAATAGATTGGTTTTATCGCCGTGAGCAAGAAATTGAGCGCGCCGTGTTAGCATACAACGAAGCCGTGCGACTTGCCGACAGCATCGCAGAAGAAGATATTCAAGAAGAAGATATTCAAGACACCGTGCAGCAAATTTCGCCGCCGTCGCAACACGCTTCTATGCCTCAGCAAGCAAGTGTTGGCACGCGTCGCGGCGTGCGTCCTGAACTAACTAAACGCGAAAGTATTAACGAATACAGCGATGAAGAACTCAAGTTACTGGCAGATTGGGTGAAGTCTGACGGCGTGGTGCGCACAGAAGAAGAACTTATCAGGGCAATTTCTAAAGAACTTCCTTTCTCGCGCACAGGAAACCGCATTCGGGAGCGTTTATGCAAAATCATTGAGATGACGAACAATAGCTCTTTCAACGAAAATTAAACAGAGATATGGGGGAAATCTCCTGAAGCGCAAAAGTAGGCGGGAAGTGTAGAGGTGGCTACTACTCTAAAACTTAGTTCATAGATACCTTCACAAGGCGATTCACATTTCGCTTATGCAAAAGTTCTTCAATATATGAATACCCTTTTTCTACGACCTTTTCAGCGATATTCAGAGCAGTGCTTTTAATATCGGCACCGCTGCCAAAAGCCGTGTAATACACCCGCTTATCTGCTGGTTTCTTCATGGTTCTTGGCGAAAAGTCAATGGCTTCTACTAAACCGTTATAGGCACCCCAAAGCGTTTCACGACAATGCGGCATCTCTGCTCCCGCGCCATGGATAGCACTATCTAACCACTCGAGATGAAGGTCAGATATGGCAGGTTGGGTTGGTTCAGAAGGTTTCACCGCAAGATAATAGCCAAGATATTGCTCATGGTTCATCTTGAAATTTGCCATCGCGTTGAATAAATCTTGCAGATGCTTTGTTGCCGTGTTGACCATCTTCAACGCCTTTACGGCATCATCGATTTGCTCGTTTATATTCTTTGTATGTCGGAAAGAATACGAGGTCTTCGTTGTTCTAAGTGCTAAGTTCAGTGTATTTTGGCAAACGACACGAATCGGCGTCAAAGAAACCCGCAGACCCGTTGTTCCATTAAAACCTTGCGAAATGAGCAAGTATTCATTGACGGTATCCTCTTCGGCAATTCGCATTTGTTCGGGAAGTCGCGCCATGAGCCAGCACTTTTCGCCGTTTCCGAGAACGCCTGCGGTTTCATAAACAATCTCGCTTTCTTTGAGGAGCGTCTCGACGATTGTTTTCATTTCCACGTTCTGAAAAATCTTGTAATCTTCTCCAACAATCCCGAGCGTGTGCTGGGGTTCATCAGTGCGATAGGTAGCAAACTTTCCCTCAATCTTATTAAGTGCGGCGATGATTTTATCGGCACTAATATCGCCGTTCATTTTCATCGACTCAATAATATACTCGAAGTTTTCCGGAACTCTGTAAATTTCATCCTTTTGGACATTATATCCTAAACCGCCCTTTTTCAAAATGTCATCCCAAGAGACGGATTCGAGCACGTGGCCAAGTTGATGCCAAGCATGTTCTTTTCTGCTTACGAAATCTCTGATATTGTGTGCCATTGGTGTGCATTGTTTTAGAGGTTAACATCAAAAATATAAAAGTTAGAAAAAGAAAGATACAAATAGCCGACATACAAACCACATCGTGCCCAGTATCATCATACCCGGGAGCATACTCATCAAAAAAATGTGAGAATGTAGGGCGCAGCAACGATTAAGATAACAATGCCTGTGAGTAACGTTTTTAGACTGCACGTTGAAACAGTTTTCCTGCAAGTTGGCGCACAACGCCTTTCATCTCGAGTTCAAAAAGCAAAATCAAGACATCGGAAACGTCAAGTCCGCTTTGTTCGGCGATGTTGTCGATATGAATCGGCTCGTGAGAAAGGAGCGCGTAAATTTTTTGTTCGTCGGCGGTAAGGTCAGGCAGTTGATTGAATTGGTCGAGAAGCGATTGGGGTTCGGGGTGGTGCGCGGGATAGTCGGCGATGATGTCGTCGGGGGAAAGCGCGAGTTTGGCTTGGCTATCGCGAATGAGCGCATTCGTGCCGTTGGATTTGGGCGAGAAGATGCTTCCAGGAACGGCATAGATGTCGCGGTTTTGTTCGAGGGCATATTTCGCGGTAATCATCGAGCCGCCTCTGTGGTCAGATTCAACAATCACGATGCCGAGCGAAAGCCCTGAAATAATGCGATTACGCTTTGGGAAGTTTTCGGCGATGGGGGCAGTGCCAAGCCACTCTTCCGATATTATCGCACCGTTTTCCAAAATGCGCGGATAGAGTTTGCCTTTGGGGTCGGTGTAAATGGTATCGACGCCGTTTCCCAGCACGGCGATTGTGCGTCCGCCAGCATCTAATGCCGCAGTGTGGGCGGTGGAATCAATGCCGAAGGCTAAGCCGCTGATGACGGTAATGCCGTTGCGCGCAAAAGCCGTCGCAAATTTCTTAGTAACATTTTTCCCGTAGTCGGTGGGGTGGCGCGTTCCAATCATGGCAAGTGCGCGTGAGTCTTGCGGCGTCAAGTTGCCGCGCACAAAGAGATAAACGGGCGCGTCATAAATTTCTTTGAGGAGCGAGGGATAATCATCGTCCAAAATCGTGATGAGGACGGCGTTGAATTTGGAAAGCCTATCAAATTGCGCGTCAATATCGGCTTCTACTTTCAATCGTTCAGGGCTATGAAGAAATTTAGAAATGCTTTCAGCGGTGGCTGTGCCGATGTTTGGCGTGCGCGAAAGTTCGCTGATAGGCGCGTTGAGGATTTTATCGACACTTTGAAATCGGGCAAGCAAAGCACGCAAGCGCGTTGCACCCACGCTCGGAATACGCGAGAGAAGTAATAAGGTTTTTTGTGATTGGAGGCTCATTGCACAGTGCGTTAAAGCATCATACTTTTCGCAGGTTGTTTAGAGCGCGCCTCAATGAGTTGTTTTGTTTTCTTCTGACGAAAAGCAAACATCTTTTCGATTTCATGCTCCACATACCACCCCGCGAAAAATCCGCTAAACGCATCGAGAGGAAGTTCATACTCGACTTGGTCAGTCAAGCGGGTTTCGGTGTCCGAAATTTTTTCAAAGAGGCGCGTTTGTTTCCAACTGTGAAACGGGCTTTTGTGCAGCACATCAACCATCTTGAACGGCGGCTCATAGACGGTGATTTCCGCTTCCCATCTTGACGTAAAAAATCCGAACTGGGTAACATCAATGATGACGCGCTGACCTTTGCCAGCAGGCGTGGCTGAAATGAGTTTAACTTTGACGTCGGGCGGAGAAATTTTGAGAAGGTTATCGGGATTGTCGTGGAAATGAAAGACCGATTCAATCGGCGCATGGATTAAAATGGAACGCTCAAATTTGTGCATCGTTGTAAAAGGTTAATTTCAACGCTTAACGAATAGCGCGTTAAAGCGTTCCAATGAAAGCGAGAGCCATGTGTCGTCGTCGTGATGGAGCCAGACTTCTTCTTTGAAGATGTCGATTTTCTCGACGCGGGCGAAACCTTTATCGGTTTTGACGCGGCTTTCAATCGTTGGAAATTTTTGAAGTTGGAGGAGATAGGAATCGAGTTCATAGTTGAGGCAACATTTAAGCCGTCCGCATTGTCCGTTGAGGCGCGTGGCGTTGAGCGGAAGGTTTTGATACTTTGCGGCGTCAGCGTTGACGTGCTCGAAATCGGGGAGCCATGTTGAACAGCAGAGGGTTCTGCCGCAAGAGCCGATGCCGCCGACGCGCTTGGCTTCTTCGCGGGTAGAAATTTGAGTGAGTTGGATTCGGGTTTTGAACTGTGCGGCAAGCAGGCGGACAAGTTCACGAAAGTCGACGCGCTGGTCGGCAGTGAAATAAATCGTCGTGCGTTGTTCATCGAGGCGAATTTCTGCATCGACATATTTCATCTCCAAGCCGAGTTCCTCGATTTTGGAGAGCGTAAAGCGTTTAACTTCGGGAAGTTGCTCTTGATGTTTTTGGTGACGGATGAGGTCTTCATCAGTAGGGCGACGCAAGACGGGCAAAATGTCGGGTGATTCGGGCAAGAGTTGTTTTTGTTCGAGTCTGAACTTTGCCGTTTTGCCCATTGATTTAACAATCCCGATGTCGTAGCCGCCGCCGTCAGTTTGAACGATTACCTGTTCGCCTTTATGAAGATTGAGGCTGGGTGCGTTACGAAAAAATTCGCTTCGATGTGTAGCAAATTCAACTTCGAGAATTGGATAATCAAAAAAAGAATCATCAACGGGGACTTCGTCGCCGAAGGCTTGGGCTAAAAACGCTTCGAGCGAAATGCCCGTTTTACAGCCGCTACTGCTACAAGAACAGCCTACGCAACCCATGAACTTGTGAATTTAAGTTTTGTCATAACTTGTCTTAACTCGGTAAGTTAGGGCAGTCGCGAGAAATACAAAAACGCACCTGAAAGTTTTTTTTCTTGCCACACGGCGTTCGTCAGGAGGCTCAAATTGATTGCCAAGAGTAAAGAGCGCGCAGTTGTGGCGTTTTTTTGCGCTGGTGCTGTTCCATGCGCATCAAAACATGGTCGAGGATTTCCATTGCGGAAAGAATAAACTCGCCTTTGTTGAGCATCACGCACTCGGCGCGCTCCGACATTGCCGCATCGGTGATTTCGGCGCGAGACGGGATTCCTTTTTTGACCAAACTTTCCAGCACTTGCGTCGCCCAAATCACAGGCACGTGTGCCGCTTCTGAAAGCCACAAGAGTTCTTCTTGAATTTCGGCAATGCGCTGATAGCCGATTTCTACGGCTAAATCGCCCCGCGCAATCATTACCCCGAAAGGATTTTTGCCCGCGCCTTGAACAACAATTTCAGGAAAATGCTCGACGGCACGGCGCGTTTCAATTTTGGCAATCAACGCAATTGGCGTTTTGCGACCCGCAGTGCGCTTGGCAAGTTCGCTTTGAAGCCTTTTCACGTCGCTTCCATCTTGAACGAAGGAGTAATTGACGCCGTCGGCAAATTCGCAAATGAAATCCAAGTCGCGCAAGTCTTTATCGGTCAGCGGGTTGATAATGAGCGAGGTTGTTGGAAAGTTCAAACCTTTATCAGGCTTGATGACTTTGCCTTTGGCTTCAACCGAGTTTACACGCAAGAGCACGCCATTGGCTAAGCACTGCTCAACCACGGTTCCGATATGCCCGTCATCAATCCAGACTTCATCGCCTTGTGCCACTTGTGGCAGGATTTCAGGTAAGGCGCATTTGACTTGCTGTAAATGCTTGAATTTATTGGACGGACGAGCGGCATAAAGAAAAATTAAATCGCCTTTCTTTGACTTTGCGCGAGGCTTCTGAACGGTAGAGGTTCTCACTTTCGGACCAGCCAAATCCATGAACACCTTGCACGAAAGCCCCGTTGATTTTTCAGCACGGCGGATATGATGAATCATCTTTTCCCAGTCATCGGGCGTTTCGTGGGCGCAGTTGATACGCGCACAGTTCATGCCGCGCTCCAAAAGTTTCGCGACAAAAGCGTAATCGGTAATCGCGCGCGGCGGAAGGGTAATCATCATGCGCACGGAGCGGCGGTCGGGCGATTTGCCTAAAACGATGTCTGCGTTTTGTTTGAGCAAGTTCTCACCTTTGAAAAACTCGTCGGGAGTCGGGTGTGGTTGTCGTTTCTTTTCGTTACAGATCGCTTGAAGCGCGGCAACAACGGCGTCAAGATTGGCGAGCACACGCGCCTCGCTTCGACCTAACGACGACAAGCCCAGCGCGAGCAAGGCAGTTTGCAGATGCCGCAAATCGCGGCGACGGAAGGCTAAATAGCAGGCGAAGTTTTTCGCGCTGTATTCAAACTCTTTTCTGACAATACATTTCTGCCAGTTCGCAAAAGTTTCGTTTGCTTCTTTTTCTATCTCGCGCCGAAGTTGAAGAACAGCATTCAAGATTTGTTTCGGCGTGCGGAGCACAGACGCATCAAGGTAATCGGACGCGGTCATGAGTTTTTTGTTTGGTGATGCAAATTAAGCCGAACTTGTGAGAAATAGGAATGGCGGACAGCAAATTGATGAAGCGGAGAGCAGATTGCAACGCAATAAGGCGTTTTGGCGTCGCTGTTTTTTCGCTAACTTCTCGCGCTTCAAACGTCCGTCCATAAAACGAAGTCGAAGGAAGTCAATGCGTTTGCCCGAAGAAAAAATCGATGAAATTCGCCGCACTGCCGATATTGTCGATATCGTCTCCGACTATGTGCGCCTTCTGCCGTCAGGTCGCAATTACAAAGCCATCTCGCCGTTCAACCCCAGCGAAAAAACGCCCTCGTTTTATGTCTCTCCCGAAAAACAAATCTACAAGTGCTTCTCGACAGGCAAGGGCGGCAATGTCTTTACCTTCGTTCAAGAAATGGAAAAACTGCCGTTCATCGACGCCGTCAAATGGGTGGCGAAAAAAGTCGGAATCGACCTCTCGCAATACGAGCGCAAATCCGCCAAGCAAGACGATAAACAAAGCGAAGAATATGAACTCATGGCGTGGGCGGCAAAATTTTTTCACACCAATCTCAACACCAAAGAAGGCAAAGCAGGGCTGGATTACTTTCTCAATCGTGGCGTGCTCAAAGAAACTATTTCCAAGTTCGGTTTAGGCTTCGCGCCTGACGCATGGAATCGGCTTTGCGAGGAAGCACAGAAAGACGGCAAGTCGCTCAATCTGCTCGAAGAATTCGGCTTGATTGCCAAAAGCGAAAAAAGCGAAAAGCATTACGATGTGTTTCGCAACCGCGTGATGTTTCCGATTTTTTCACCCGCAGGAAAAGTGATTGCGTTTGGTGGACGCTTGATTGGCGATGAAAAAAACTCGCCCAAGTATATCAACTCGCCCGAAACAAAACTTTACCACAAGTCGGAAGTGCTTTATGCCTTCAACTTCGCCCGCGATGAAATTCGCAAAAAAGACGAAGCGATTTTGGTTGAAGGCTACATGGACGTCATTTCCTTGCACCAAGCAGGAATTAAAACTGCCGTAGCCTCGAGCGGCACTTCGCTCACGCCTGAACAAGTGCGGCTTATCGGAAGGCTTACGAAAAATGTGCTCTTCATTTACGACGGCGATAAAGCCGGCATTAAAGCCATGATGCGCGGCATTGACCTCATTCTCGAGCAAGGGCTTTCGCCCAAAGTGCTGTTCCTGCCCGATAACGAAGACCCCGACAGTTACGTCCAAAAAGTCGGCGGCGACGAATTTTTGAAATATGCCAACGCACATAAAACGTCGTTTCTCGATTTCAAAATCGATGTTCTCAAAAGCTCTGACGGCTTCGCAAGCGAAGAGCAAACGCAAGCCTCCATTCGCGACCTTGTCTCAACCATTGCCAAAATTCAAGATGAACTCGCGCGTGAAGTATATCTGAAATCGCTGGCTCAAAAATTAGACATGGCGTTTTATACGCTGCAAAAAGAACTCGAGAAAGTTTTGGGACGTGAAACCCCGAAACGCGCCGCACCCGCCAAAATTTTATCGATTCCAAAAGAGCAAGCCCTGCCTGCGCACACGTCTGAAAAGCAATCGCTTCCGTCGGTCGCTGAACGCACATTTCTGAAAGCACTCCTTGAAAGCCTTTATCACGGAAGCGAAGTGTTGGAGTTTGTCAAAGAAAACTTGAGCCTTTTAACCTTCAAGCACGAATGGACGGAAAAAATCGCACGATTTCTGCTTGAACGCTACGAGGCGCATGACAAACAAACCGCGTTTGATGTAACAAACGAATTGAACTACTTGAACGACGAGGAAGTGAGAAATTACATTTCAGGATTGCTGATTGATGAAGCCATATCGGAGCGATGGCAACCTGAAAGCCCCAGCATTTATGCGCGTCGGTGCTTAATGGCATTTTTAGATGCTACGAAAAAAATCATCTTGCAAAATTATGACGACGCGCTTCTTGAAAACATCAAAGCTATTCAACGCGAATCGGACGCGGAAAAAATCGGCACGCTCATCACCGAGCGCAACCGCCTTGTCAAAGCCAAGCGCGACGCCGAAGCCGAGTTCGACCAAACTATAAAATCGCTAATCGGTCTTTATTGATGCGCATCTTGAAACACGGTTTTGTGCTTGCCACAATGCTCTGTTGTTCACTGCTCTTGTTGAACACGCAGGTAAGCGCACAAACCATTCTCATCGACGCCAAAGCAGGCATCGCGGGCACGCTTGCCCCGACTTACCTTGATTGGAGCGAAGTCTTGCGCAACCGACGCAGTCCCGACCTCTTGCAAACGCTTGATATTTCAGCCACCGCACTCTACCGACTGAACGATAAATTCTTCATCGGCGGCGACTTTCTCTACAAACGCACGTCGGAACAACTCGACACGCGCATCGGCTTCGGATTGCCTGCGGAACTTTCTGCTACGTGGCTCATTCCTTCGGTCGCGATTGCCTTTGTGCCAATTCAACCGTTCAAAGATGGCGCGCTGGTCAAATTCACAGTTGGCGCGGGCATGCTCTTCGGCTCAATTCGGGAAAATATTCGTGCTGTATCTGAAACGAATACCTACTCTGCAACAGGTGTTGCCGCTCACTCTGAACTCTCGTTCGGATTGCCGCTCAGTTCGCTTTTTACAACAACGCTTAATGCAGGCGTGCGCGCGGGCTTGACAGGCGAAGCCAAAACGAAATCATCGGTAATTGACAACCAACTGCCGACGCTTTCTTTCGTCTCCTTTGTGTTCAGTATCGGACTTGTATTCAAACTGTAAGCGCATGACGAAAGTGCTATCACCAACTGCTCGCAAACGCTTTCAAGCAACGGTTGCGCTTCTTGTGCTTATCTCGCTATTTGTGCCGTTCAGTGCCACTTACCTTTGGCTTCACATTCAAAAACGGCTCATCAAAAAAGAAGTCAAAGCCAAACTCATTCGCGAACTCGATAAATCCGAACTGACGCACTTCATCTTTTCCAAAGCACAAGCCAAAACCGACCTGCGTTGGGAACACCATAAAGAGTTTGAATACAAAGGCGAAATGTATGATGTCGTAGAAACCGAAGTCAAAGGCGATTCAATTCACTATGTCTGTTGGCACGATAAAGCCGAAACGAAACTCAACCAACGCCTCAAAACGCTGATTGCAAAAGCCACAAGTAGCACACCTGAACAACAAGAACGCGAATCGCTGTGCTATCAACTGCTCAAATCCCTTGTGATGCAAAGTGAAACCGAACTTTGGCTCAAGCCTTCGGAATCCTTGCGCAGGTTTTACACACAGTTGGTTCAGTATGAATTTATCGCGCCTCAAAAAATCAAAAAGCCTCCGTCATTCAGTTCTTCCTTCGCTTAATTCCAACAACTGAACTTACTTAACCCTTTCATTCTTCGCAGAAGCGAAGCAGAGGAAACTGTTATCGAAACTTAAACTTCATTTTACCGATGAACCGAATTTTCATTTTCCTTTTTCTCTTGATGCCTGCAGTGCTTGTCGGGCAAGTCATAACCGTCAAAGACCGTGAAACAGGGCAACCGCTCGAACTCGTGCGCATTTTCAGCGCATTGCCCAAAGCCTTGACGGCAACCAACAAAAACGGACAAGTCGATATTTCAGCGTTCAAAGGCGCGGAAAAAATTGAATTTCGCCTGATTGGATACCGTCGAACTGAAAAGCGATACGACGAAATTGCAAGCGAAAACAGCGTGGTGTATTTGTCGCCATCGCAAGTGTCAACAGACGAAATCGTTGTGAGTGCAACGCGATGGAATCAAGAAAAGCGCGATGTGCCGAACAAAATCACAACGATTACGCCGAAAGATGTAGCGTTGCTCAATCCGCAAACGGCGGCGGAAATGCTCGGACAATCAGGCGAAGTCTTCATTCAGAAAAGCCAACAAGGCGGCGGCAGTCCGATGATTCGTGGTTTTTCAACCAACCGCCTGCTTTATGCCGTTGACGGCGTGAGAATGAACACAGCGATTTTTCGTGGCGGCAATCTCCAACAAGTCATTTCACTTGACGCGCTCGCGATTGAAAACACCGAAGTCTTCTTCGGACCGGGCTCAATCATTTACGGTAGCGACGCAATCGGCGGCGTAATGAACTTTCAAACCTTGACGCCGCAATTCTCGCTCTACGATGAGCCTTTTGTTACAGGCAAAGGCTTGGTGCGATTTTCTTCTGCCAATGAAGAGCAAGTCGGGCACTTTCACTTGAACATCGGTTGGAAAAATCTTGCCTTGCTCACCAGCCTCACATACAGCGATTTCGGAGACCCAAGAATGGGGCGCATTGGTCGGCAAGAATACCTCCGCACGTTCTTCGTTCAGCGCATTGATAGCGTTGACAGAGTGATTACGAACAACGACCCGCTCGTGCAAACGCCAAACCATTACAATCAAATTAACTTGATGCAAAAAGTGCGTTACGCGCCAACTGCCGCGTGGGAACTGCAATACGGCTTTCACTTCTCTGAAACCTCCGAATACGCGCGCTACGACCGGCTCATTGAACAACTCGCAAATGGCTTGCCGCGAAGTGCTGTGTGGAACTACGGTCCGCAAAAATGGACGATGCACAATGCTTCCATCACTCACAAAAGCGAGAACGCACTCTACGACCTTGCCACGCTTCGCCTTGCTTATCAATACTTCCAAGAAAGTCGCATTGACCGACCCTTTTCAGGTGGCGGACGATTCCGCCTGCGCACACAACTCGAAGAAGTTGACGCCTATTCGCTCAACCTTGACTTCAATAAATCATTTGGCACACAGCAAATTTTTTACGGTGTGGAAATCGTGCGCAACGATGTGAGGTCGCGTGGCTCAGCGATTGACATTCGCAACAATAATCCGATAGCCGTGCCTGACCGTTATCCGCAATCGGATTGGTCATCTTACGCGGGGTATCTGAACTATCAACTGCGAGCGTCGGAAAAATTCTTGGTGCAAGCGGGCGCGCGATACAACTACTTTGCAATTAACTCCGACTTCACGCGCAATCTTCAATTCTTTCCGTTTCAATTCACATCGGCGGAAGTGCGAAGCGGCGCACTGACGGGCAGTTTAGGCGCAGTTTTCACGCCTGACGAAAGTTGGAATATCAGTGCAAATTTGTCGACAGGATTTCGTGCGCCAAATGTAGACGACATTGGAAAAATTTTTGACCAGCCACAAAATATCGTCATCGTGCCGAATCCGAATCTCGGTGCGGAATATGCCTACAACGCTGAACTCGCTATCAGCAAAACTTTCAACGACCTTGCGCGCGTAGAACTGACAGGCTATTACACCTATCTCGATAACGCCCTCGTGCGCAGAGATTTTCAGTTCAACGGGCAAGATTCGATTCTTTACAACAATGTGCAAAGCCGCGTTCAAGCGATTCAAAACGCGGCGTTTGCCGATGTTTATGGCGTTCAAGCCGGCGTTGAGTTGAAACTGCCCGCAGGCTTTGGACTTTCGTCGCGATTCAATTATCAAATTGGCAACGAAGAAATGGACGATGGCACAAAGAG
>CALGMC010000285.1 GCA_937959145.1 uncultured Chlorobiales bacterium | reverse complement strand
TCCGCCTGCTTCACAAGTCATTGACGCAACAGATTGCGCCGTTATTCCGGGTTTGATTGATTCACATACGCACCTCGTTTTCGCAGGCTCGCGCGAAAAAGAATTTGCGCTCCGACTTTCAGGCGCGACCTATCAAGAAATTGCCTCGCAAGGCGGCGGCATTCTTTCAACGGTTTCAGCAACACGCAAGGCTTCAAAAGATGAACTCAAATCTATTGCCGCTCGCTACCTTTCACTGGCATTAGCGCACGGCACGACGACGATGGAAGTCAAAACAGGCTACGGACTCGATGAAGAAACCGAACTCAAATTGCTCGATGTGATTAAAGAACTCAATGCGGAACAGCCGATAACGCTTGTGCCGACCTTTCTCGGCGCGCATGCGTTTCCGCCCGATTGCACGAAGTCGGAGTATCTCGACTTACTTCATCGGCTTTTGCCGCGCGTTGCGACCAAAGCCAAGTTCATTGACGCTTTCGTGGAAGAAAATTATTTCAGCCTCGAACAAACAGAAGTGCTCTGCCGTGAAGCCAAACGGTTCGGACTTCTGCCGCGCTTGCATGTCAATCAATTTTCATCGAGCGGTGGCGTGGCGTTAGGGCTTCGGCTTGGTGCGGTTTCGCTCGATCATTTAGAGAAACTCTCGAACGAAGAAATTCACTTGCTTGCACAGTCGGAAACCGTTGCCACGCTCTTGCCATGCGTTTCGCTCTTTTTAGGTTATGGCTATCCGCCCGCACGAACCTTGATAGATTCAGGCGCGATTGTTGCAATCGCCTCGAACTTCAATCCCGGAAGCGCGATGAATCTCAACATGCAACTGGTGATGTTTGTGGCTTGCGCGCAGATGTCGCTTTCTCCAAACGAAGCCTTAACGGCGGCGACGCTCAACGCCGCTTATTCGCTCGGACTTTCCGACACACTTGGCTCGATTGAAATCGGCAAGCAAGCCGACCTCGTTATTCTCGACACGCCCACTTTCAATCAGGCGATTTATTTCTTCGGAATCAATCATTCAAAAACCATTATCAAAAATGGCGTTGTAGTATGGACGTGCTAAAACTCTTCGATTTAACCTTTCGCCCCGACGAATCTCTTTTCTTTCAGAAGAACGATGCTAACGACGTTCGCTTCGGCGAAATCGTTAAAGCCGATATTCGGTTTTATCGCAAGGCAAAGTTTGTGATTCTTGGCGTGCCGCAAGATGAAGGCGTCAAGCGTAATAAGGGACGCGAAGGAGCGCGGCGCGCACCCGACGAAATTCGACGCGCGTTCTACAAACTGCCGATTCCAAACACGATTTCGGAGGGCGATGTTTTTGACATTGGCAACACGCTTGTTCAAGGCTCGTTGGAGCAAATTCACGAGCGGCATTATCAAGTGATTGAGCAACTGTTGCGCGATGACAAAATCGTCATCGTCTTTGGCGGCGGCAACGATATTTCTTATCCCGACTGCAAAGCACTGCGCCAAGTCTTTTCAGAAGTGATGGCGTTCAACATTGATGCGCATTTTGATGTTCGCGCCGACACGCCTTGCAACAGCGGCACACCGTATCGCCAACTGTTAGAGGAGAATCTGCTTTCGCCCAAACATTTTTTTGAAATTGGCTCTCAACCGTTTGCCAATTCTGCCGCTTATCAAACTTACTTGATGGAGAAAGGTGTTGCAGTTTATCCACTTGAAAGCATCAGACGATACGGCATTGACCAACGGCTTGAAGATATTATTCGGCACTTTACTGCGCCGCGTGCAATTTTTTGGGGCATTGATATGGATAGCATTCGTGCCAGCGATGCACCGGGCGTCAGCGCACCCTCGCCGCTTGGCTTTAGTGCTGAAGAAATTTGCCACATTGCCAGCATTGCAGGAAAACATAAACGCAGTAAGTTGTTAGAAATTACCGAAGTCAATCCCGAGTTCGATATTGACGGACGCACTGCCAAACTCGCCGCGCTCATCACGGCGTATTTCATTCGCGAAAAATCAAACTTTGAACGCTGACCACATGCAAGCAGAATCACGCGCCATTCTTCGCTCTGAATCGCTGCGAAAAGTCTATAAAAAACGTGCGGTCGTTAAAGAGTCGACGATTGAAGTTCAACAAGGCGAAATCGTTGGACTGCTTGGACCCAACGGCGCAGGCAAAACAACAACCTTTTACATGATTGTCGGCTTCATTCAGCCTGACAGCGGCAAAGTGTTTTTGAACGATATTGACATTACGCGAGAGCCGATGTATAAACGCGCTCGGCTTGGTATTGGCTATTTGCCACAAGAGCGTTCCGTGTTTCAGAAACTCACCGTTGAAGAAAACATTTTAGGCATTCTCGAATTTTCAAACCTTCCGCGCAAAGCGCAATTGGAACGCACCGAACAACTGCTTGAAGAGTTTGGCATTACGCACATTCGTAAATCGATGGGATACGCGCTTTCAGGTGGCGAGCGTCGGCGTTGCGAAATTGCACGTGCCCTTGCGCTCGAGCCGAAATTCATCTTGCTCGACGAACCCTTCGCTGGCGTCGACCCGATTGCCGTCGAGGACATTCAACACACGGTTGCGCGCCTCAAAGAACGCAACATCGGCATTTTAATTACCGACCACAACGTCGATGAAACGCTTTCTATCACAAACCGCGCTTACATTATGTTCGATGGCGAAATTTTGCGACAAGGTGCGCCCGAAGACCTTGCTAACGACCCCGTCGTGCGCAAACTTTATTTAGGCGAAAAATTCCGACTGCGCGAAAACGATGACGTTGAACGGAATGCTTAACATTTATGAACTCAACCGATACAATAAATTCCGCATTTGAAGGCTGGCTCTTAGTTACAAAACCGCGCACGCTCACTGCCGCCGTTGTTCCCGTCATGCTTGGCTCGGCACTCGCCTACGCCGATGGCACTGTGGATTGGCTTTCCACCACGATTGCGCTGATATGCTCCTTGCTCATTCAAATCGCGACCAACATCATCAACGACCTTTACGACTTCCGCAAAGGTGCGGACAATGAAAAACGGCTCGGCGCGAAAAAAGCCTTAACCGCAGGCTTGCTCACTGAAAAGCAACTTGTGCGCGCAATCGTTATCGTGATGCTCACCGCTTTTCTTTTGGGGCTAATTCTCGTTTGGCGCACAGGCTGGGTGATTTTAGCCATCGGACTGGCGTCGCTCTTCTTTGCGTGGGCATATACAGGCGGAAAGTATTCGCTGGCGTATCTCGGTCTCGGCGATGTGTTTGTGTTTCTCTTTTTCGGATTGGCGGCAGTATGCGGCACATACTACTTGCATCATCAGGCGTTTTCGCTCTCGTCGGTTGTTGTGGCAACAGGTGCAGGCGTGATTGCGATGAACATTCTGGGCGTCAATAACTTGCGCGATATTCCTACCGACCGCGAAGTTGGCAAGCGAACGCTCGCAGTGCGCTTTGGCGAAGGCTTCGCACGGCAAATGTATTATTGGTTAATGTTTGTCTCCTACACCGTGCCGTTTGTCTTAGCCCTGATGGGATATGGCTACGCACCCTTGCTTGCGCTTCTTTCGCTTCCGTTTGCGTTCAAGCAGTGGCGAATTGTTGCGATTGAACGTGGCAAAGCCTTGAACCCTGCACTCGGCGGAACAGCGCAACTGCTTTTCATTTACGGCGTGCTGTTAAGCGCAGGCTTGATTCTTTCGCGTTTCTAAACCTTCAAACGACATGCTCTCTATCGGAATTATCGGTGTTGGAAAGCTAGGCGAACTGCACTTGAAGTTGCTCAAAGAACTTTCGGCAGAGCGCGGCGATATTTCCATCGCTGGCATTTATGACCAAAGCACAGCACGCTTGCAGGACATTTCAGCACGATACAAAGTTCGCGCGTTTGATTCGTTGGATTCTGCAAAAGCCACATGTAACGCCGTCATTTTAGCCACGACAACCCGCGCACATTACGACATTGCCAAACCACTTCTTGAACGCGGTATTCACTTGTTCATTGAAAAGCCCATCACGGCAACGATTGCACAAGCCGATGAACTCATCGCATTGGAAAAACAATACGGCGCGAAAATTCAAGTTGGGCATATTGAGCGATTTAATCCTGCGCTTGTCGCGGCGGAGCCGTATCTCGGCGAGCCTGTGTTTATTGCGGCGGAGCGGTTGTCGGGCTTTTCAAAACGGGTAACCGATGTGTCGGTCGTGCTCGATTTAATGATTCACGATATTGATTTAATTCTCTCGCTGGTCAAGTCTGATGTTCGGTCGGTGGCGGCGTCGGGCGCGTCGGTGTTTTCAAATGAATTGGATATTGCCAACGCACGATTGGAATTTGAGAACGGCACGGTGGCAACGGTAACGGCAAGTCGAATTAGTCGGAGCAAGGTTCGCAAGATGCGTTTCTTTTGTCAGAATCCGAACAGTTATGCGTCGCTCGATTTGAGTTCGGGGAAGTCGGAAATTTTCAGAATTGTTGACGAGCCGTCGGGAAGGAAAGCAACGCTGAAAGAATTTGCGATGCAAAAAATCGTCTCGCTTTTCGGCGATATTCAAGACGCGCTGAACGGCAAAACGATAGAGTATCTTTCGCCCGAACCGCCAAAACTCAACGCGCTTAAAGAAGAGCAGACGTGTTTCATTGAATCTATCTTGAACGGCAA
>CALGMC010000284.1 GCA_937959145.1 uncultured Chlorobiales bacterium | reverse complement strand
AATTCGGGCAGAAGAAAGGCGCAATGATTTTTTTGAACTTGCCATTGGTTGATGCATTAAGTTTTTTCAAATTGATTCAAATCGAAGGAGCGAAATTTACGCAATGACGGAAAGAGAAAAAGCCTTTATACTCGGGACGCTAATTGGCGATGCGCTCGGGTTGCCTGTCAATCGCAAGCCGCACCACATTGTGCGAATGTATTTCAAAGGCATTAAAGGCTACACGGACGAATACTACTCAACTGCCACGCCAACGGGCTTACGCAAAGGGCAATGTTCAAAAGATGTCGTGCAACTGCTTCTGCAACTGCCAAATGAAAACATCATCGAGGCGTGGACGAAGTTATTTTTTCCGTCGTCTGAACACGTGCGTCTTGGCTTGCTGTTTCAGGCGATTGAAGCGCAAGGGGAATTGAATCCTGACAAAATGAGTGAAGCCATTTTCGGTAGGTCAAAATCAAAGATTCTCGAGTCGCTCTCGCTCTTTCCAACCGATTTGGTGATGCAGTTCAATGAAGCCATGACGGAACAAGATGCAGTTGATTTTGCCTTAGCGATGCTCCTACGCAATCACAGCGATTTTGAAACCACCGTGCTTTCTACGGTCAATATGGGCGGGCTGACGGCACTTACAGGTGCAATTACAGGCGGTGCGGTCGCCATGCTCAACGGCGTGCAAACTATTCCACACGAGTGGATCGAAGGGCTGGAACAATCGTCTGAAATTCTGAGCCGTCTTCACCTTCAAAACATTATCACAAAGTAAATGCAACAAGAAATGCAAAATGAGGAATTAGCCACACAAACGATTGAGCGAAAGCAACGCCATGTCGAACTTTGTCTCGAGGGCGATGTGGATTTCAATAAACGAAGCGGATTTGAGCGATACGAATTTCGCCATAACGCTGTGCCCGAACTCAACCTCAATGAAATTGACCTTTCGACGACCTTTCTCTCAAAGAAAATCAACTATCCGTTGATGGTCTCGTCTATGACAGGCGGCTACAACGGCGCGACGCAGGTCAATGCGATGCTGGCTGAAGCGTGCGAGGCGTTGAACATTCCGTTGGGCATTGGGAGCATGCGACAAGCGTTGGAGTCGGAAACGCATCGTGAAAGTTTTTCGGTGGTGCGGCGCGTAGCACCCACAATTCCTATTTTTGCCAACATCGGCGCGGCTGAAGTTGCAGCAGGTTTAAGCCGTGCGCAAACAAAACTCTTGCTCGACTTGGTGCGTGCCGACGGACTGATTGTGCACTTGAACGCAACACAAGAACTCTTTCAACCCGAGGGCAATACGAACTTCAAAGGAGTTTTAGCGCAACTGAAGAAACTGTGTCGAGCGATTTCCGTGCCTGTAATTGCAAAGGAAGTTGGCAACGGCATTTCGGGCGACGCCGCAAAACGCTTGATTGACGCGGGCGTGCAGGCAATTGATGTTGCGGGCGCGGGCGGCACAAATTGGCAGAAAGTCGAAGAACTTCGATTCACCGAACAATTCAATCAAGATACGCGCTTCACCGAAGGGGGATTGAGAGAACTCCTAAACTGGGGCATTCCAACGGCAGTATGCTTGGAAGAACTCAAACGGCTTCGTCGCTCGAAAGCGTATCGCTCGGTTCAAGTGATTGCATCAGGGGGAATAACAAACGGCGTCGAGATTGCCAAAGCCCTTACGCTCGGTGCCGACCTTGCCGCACTGGCAAAGCCGTTTCTCAAAGCCGCCTTTGAGCCTGAGGGCGCAGACGCCGTCAAACAGTTTGCCTTGCGCTTGATGAACGACCTTCGCGCAACGATGTTCCTCGTCGGCGCAAAGAACATTAAATCGCTCAAACAAACGCTGATAGAAAAGAAAAGTTAAAAGGCTATGCCGCAACCGCATCGTGCAGAACGAAATCGAACGCTCACGCTGACCGAAGAAGAACGCGCTGATTACGCTAAAAAGCTTCGTGCGCTATCGCAGAATGCTTCGCTAAGCGAGCTTGAAAATCAAATTTTTCACAACGATTTATTTGACGTTTTGGACTTTCTGCCCGAACGCTTTGTCTCGCTTTTGATGTTAGACCCGCCATACAATCTAACCAAATCGTTCAATGGCACAGTGTTCCAAGCGCGCTCGACGGCGGAATACATCGACTACCTTGAATCGTGGATGCCAAAATTGATAAAGACCCTGAAGCCAACAGCAAGCGTTTATGTATGTGGCGATTGGCGAATGTCGGGCGCATTGCAATTAGTGTTGGAAAAATATCTCATCGTCCGGAATCGCATTACTTGGGAGCGTGAGAAAGGCAGAGGCGCAACCTCGAATTGGAAAAACTGCTCTGAGGATATTTGGTTTTGCACCGTGTCCAATACCTACACCTTCAATGCCGATGCAGTCAAACTGAAACGGCGTGTGCTTGCGCCGTATCGCGAAGAGGGCGTTCCAAAAGATTGGGAAGAAACCGAAGATGGCAATTTTAGACTGACCGCGCCCTCGAACCTTTGGACCGACATCACCATTCCGTTTTGGTCCATGTCTGAAAACACCGACCACCCCACGCAGAAACCTGAAAAACTCCTTGCTAAACTCATTCTTGCAAGTTCAAACGAAGGCGACCTTGTTTTTGACCCGTTCTTAGGTTCAGGCACTACGGCGGTTGTGGCTAAAAAATTAAACCGTCGATTTTTAGGTATCGAGAAAGAAAAAGACTACGCTTGTTTAGCGGCAAAGCGACTCAACTTGGCGGAGCACGATAAAACCATTCAAGGCTATCACGACGGCGTCTTCTGGGAGCGCAATTCGCTGAACGCACAAAAGAAGACGAGCAAAAAGAGCAATCCCCCAATCATTCAAGAAAAACTGCTATGAAGATTTCACAAGTCTTTCAGAAAGGAAATCGCGAACATATTGAAAAAAGTGTGAAAGATCTTATCAACAATCAAAAATCATTTCTTTCGCAAGCCACAGCAAGTAGCCCCAGAGCGGTTGGAGACGCACTTCAAGAAATCTTATCAGATAACTTTGCAAAGATCATTCAGTCCTTCTCAAAAAACTATTCTGCTAAGTTTGCACGTCGCGCTATGGCGGACTTTGCATTCACTGATACCGATGACAATTATTGTGTCGTTGATGTGAAAACCCATCGTGAAAACACAAGTTTCAATATGCCTAACTTAACCTCTGTTGAAAGATTGGCACGCTTTTACGAAGACGACAAGAATTATTTCTCAATTCTGTTTATACGATATTCCGTATCGGAAAATAGGTTGTCTGTTAAAGAGGTTCATTTTCTCCCCATTGAGTTTCTTGCGTGGGAGTGCTTGACAATCGGTGCGTTGGGCTGGGGTCAAATTCAAATTGCTAATGCTAATCGGCTTGTTATTGATGAAAAAATGACGCGCGAAAAGTGGATGATAGCATTATGCGATGTCATGCTTGAATTTTATCCAAGGGAGATAGAGAAAATATCGGAGCGAATTGAATACTTCAAAAAAGTCAGAGCAAAGTGGGAGCAAAAATGATAGAAACTTTCAAATCTTCTGACCGGGATACTTAATGCGCTTATGCTTATTGGCGACAAGCGTTTTGATGAAACTTTGTTTGATGCGCTCTAAATCGGAAAAGGTTAAATCGGATTCGTTGAATTGATTTTCGTCGAGCCGCTTGCGAATGACGACGTCGATAATTTGCGAAATGGTTTCTTCGGTTGGATTGGTGAGCGAGCGCACGGAGGCTTCGACGCCGTCGGCAAGCATGACAATCGCGGTTTCTTTGCGGCGCGGCTTCGGACCGGGGTAGCGAAAATCATCGATGTTGAGTTTATCGGGCGGAAGAGACTTCAAGGCTTTATCATAAAAGAAGTGAATCACCGTTGTGCCGTGATGTTCGGGAATGAAGTCGAGCACTTCTTCGGGAAGATTGTTTTTGCGTCCGATGGCTAACCCACGTTTGACGTGGTCGCCGATGATGCGTCCGCTAGTAACGGCTTGCAGGTTGTCGTGCAAGTTTTTTCCATTTTGATTTTCAGTGAAGTATTCGGCTTCGGCAGTTTTGCCAATGTCGTGGAAATAAGCCCCGACGCGGCAGAGCAGAGGATTTGCACCGATTGCCGATGCCGCTTCTTCGGCGAGCAAACTCACTTGCATTGTATGCGCGTAAGTGCCTGGGGCTTTCGTTGCCATTTCGCGCAAAAGCGGGTGATTGAGGTCGCTCAGTTCCATCAAGGTCATATCGGTTGTAATGCCGAAGACTTTTTCAATCAACAGCAAAATCGGATAAACCAAAAAGCAGAGGAGCGAACTAATGGCGGCATATTGCAAGTCGTTCAAAATTTCGTTTAGGCTGGCAAGGCGCGAAAAGTTGAAGGCTAAAATCGAGACCGCATATCCGACAAACACGAGCAAAACAGGCGCGAAGACTTGTGAGCGTTTGCGAATGCCGCGTGTGGCAAATACGCCCAGACTTCCTGCGAAAATCGTTGCCAAAGCAAAGGGAAAATCGTTGCCGCGAATCGTGCCCGCAAGCAGGGCGACCGTTACCGTTGCGAAAAAGCCAACGCGCGAATCGAAAATCACGGTGAAGAGAATCGACGCCAAGCCAATCGGCACAATATAGGGCGAAAGGTTCTCGAATTGAAGCGAATACCAAACGGCAACAAGCTCAATCAGCGTGATGCTAAACAGGAGCAAGAGCATGGCATTGTCGTGCCAAATTTTCGGGCGGGCAATGTAGAGGTAGGTCGTAAAAACGCCGATGATGATAAAAATGATGAGAATTTTTCCGATGTAAAGTTGAAGCGCACCAGCGGGCATTTCGCGCTCCATCTTGGCTTGAATGAACGAATCTAACTTGCGCTTGATGTCGGGCGTAACGATTTCGCCACGAGAAATAATTTTTTCGTTTTGTCGCACAATGCCTTCGCCGAGTGGAACTTGCCGTGCGGCGCGCTCACGGTCTTCAAGCGTTTGGGCTTCATCGTAAAAAATGTTCGGGCGCAAGAGCGGTGAAACGAGTTTGAGTGCGAGTTGGAGCGTATCGTTTGTGGTCGATGGAAATCGTTGCAAGAGCAATTCTTGAAGCGTGTTGCGAAATTCTGCACTATCGCGCACGGTGGAAAA
>CALGMC010000283.1 GCA_937959145.1 uncultured Chlorobiales bacterium | reverse complement strand
TTGCAAGCGTTGCAGTTGAAGAATCGCGCCAAGAGAGAGCAGAAGAATTGCGACAACGGGCGAGCCGCTACGCGCAATCAATTTCGTTAGCCCAACACCGACAAGCAAAAGCGGCCACCACGTAGAAAAAAGTTGCCAAAGATTGATGACATGAAGCTGGTCTAAAAAGACGAAAATTCCCGCAAAGATAAAAAGAATCCCAACCCAAAGTCTTCCGGAAAGTAATTGTGCATTCATGGTGTGAAACGAATTTTTATTGAAAAGGCGTTGCGTGATACATTCGGGAAACGCGAGTTTTTTTCGATTGTTTCATTACATTCTTCACATTTCAAATTTAGTTCAAACTTCCGTCCGTGTTCAAAGTTATCGACTACAAGCAAAACCCTGAATTTCTTAAATCCTTCCTTCTTCGCCGCCACTCGATTGATTCGTCAGTGGAATCCGTTGTCAAAGCCATCTTTGCCGATGTGAAAGCAAACGGCGACGACGCTGTGCGGCGATACACCGAACAATTCGATGGCGCAAGACTTTCGTCGTTTCGCGTGTCTCAAAACGAACTTAATGACGCTTTCAAGAACGCGGATAAAAATTTACTCCGCATTTTAGAACGAGCGGCGGCAAATATCACGCGCTTTCACCAACACGAGTTGGATAAAAGTTTTTTTTATGACGACGGCGACGGCGTGCTAATCGGTCAGAAAGTTACGCCGATTGAGCGCGCCCTCTTTTATGTGCCCGGCGGCAAAGCCGTTTATCCTTCTTCCGTTCTGATGAACGCCATTCCTGCAAAAGTGGCGGGCGTTTCGGAAATGTATCTCACTTCGCCATGCAACAAAGAAGGGAACATTCACCCGAACATTTTGCTTGCGGCGCAAGTCGTTGGGCTTACAAACATCTTCAAACTTGGCGGCGCGCAGGCGATTGCCGCCTTTGCTTTCGGAACACAATCTTGTCCGAAGGTCGATAAAATTACAGGACCGGGAAATCAATATGTCGCAATGGCAAAGCGGTTGGCGTTTGGCGAAGTCTCGATTGACAGCATTGCAGGACCGAGCGAAATCGCCGTGATTGCTGATGAAGGCGCGAATCCCACCTTCATTGCGCTTGACCTCTTTTCGCAAGCCGAGCACGATGAAGTTGCTTCCGCCATTTTGATTACGCCTTCAAAAGATTTAGCCGAGCGCGTTCAAGCCGAAGCGCGCCAACACCTTTCGCGTTTGTCGCGCAGAGCCATCATTGAATCCGCAATTTCCAATCACTCTGCTATTATTCTCACACGCGATTTAGATGAAGCATGTGAGGTTGCTAATCGCCTCGCGCCTGAACATTTGGAAGTGCAAACGAAAAACCCATTTGAACTCTTGCCGAAGTTGAACCATGCGGGCGCGATTTTTTTGGGTGCGTATTCTTCTGAACCTGTCGGCGATTACTTTGCTGGACCAAATCACACCTTGCCCACAAGCGGCACAGCGCGATTTTTCTCGCCGCTCTCGACAAAAGATTTTCTCAAACGCACTTCGATTATTTCATACACCAAAGCGCGATTGATGAAAAGCGGAAACGACATTGCCTACTTTGCCGACGCTGAACACTTGCAAGCCCATGCCGAAGCCATTCGCGTGCGGCTACAATCGCGCGAAGGCGTTTAAGCCTATTCGCTTTTTGTTTCTTCTGCATCGAGCGCGTGCAGTTGCAAGGCTTTGAGCGAGACATAGCGAAGTGCCGCCTCGTGCGTTGATTTCAAAAGCACTTTCGGCGCAACGCCAGCGTCAAAGGCTTCTTTCCAACGAATAGCACACAAGCACCACTTGTCGCCGTGTTTGAGTCCGGGAAATCGGTATTCAGGGCGCGGTGTGATAAGGTCATTTCCCATCGCACGCGAAAATTTGAGAAACTCATCGGTAACGATGGCGCAAACGACATGTCGCCCATGGTCGTGTTCGTCGGTGCGGCAGAAGCCGTCTCGGAAGAAGCCTGTCATGGGGTTGGTGCAACAGCATTCAAGTTTGCCGCCCAGCACATTTTTCGGTTCGGTCATGGTCAGTGTTCGTGTTTGGTGTTGGTGTAAAACTTCAAAGTCATTTTGCGTCAAAGTTTTTGCGTCAAAGTGGTTTTGCGTAATAGCGGTCGCACCCGTAGTGACCGGTGTTTCCCATTGGTTTGGTGAGACGAATGAACCCATTTTTCTCGTAGAGTTTGCGCGCCGCGCCCATTTTTTCAAGGGTTTCCAAGTAACAGGTTTTATAGCCGAATACTCTTGCCGCTTCCAAGCAACGATTTAAGAGGTCTTGTCCGATGCCTTTTCCGCGTCCTTCTTCCAAGAAATACATTTTTTTGAGTTCGCATGTGTGTTCGTCGCCGCCTTGCAGATGCGCGATTCCGCCACCGCCAATGACTTGCCCATGATGTTCGACCACATAGTAAATGCTTCGAGGTTGAGAATAGGCTTCATACATCGTATCGACTTCAGCATCTTTGATTGCGAAGCCGTCGCCGTCGGCACCGAATTGTGGCATCACGGTTCTGATAATGCGGGCGATTATGGGATTGTCTTCGGGCTTGATTTTACGAATCACAAAGTCTTCGCTCATTGTCAGCAAAGGGTATCAACAAGTTTGAGATAATGTTTGAGCGTGCGAAGATACAAAATGCGGTTTATTCTAATCCGACCACAAACTTTTACACAATGAATTTCCGAAACGATGTGAAAGGCGTTATTTTAAGCGCAGATTGAAAAAGGAATTTTTGTTATGAACATTCTGAACGAAACGCACCCACGCTCAACGGAAAACGCGATAGCCGAAACGCTTCTGCAAGTTGAGTCGGACGAGACACGTCGCCAAGCGATTCGACAAGCGTTGGAGAATGTCAATCGTAAAGGCTTTTACATTGAGGCAAGGGCAATCGTCAAGCTCATGAAGCCTGTAACATGGTTTCCGCCGATGTGGGCGTTTTTATGCGGCGCGATTTCAACAGGCGAAAGCCTTTCGGAAAATTGGCTTGTCTTGGTTGCGGGTTTGGTTTTAGCAGGACCGCTCATGTGCGCGATGTCGCAAACCATGAACGATTACTTTGACCGCGAGGTCGACGCGATTAACGAGCCTTATCGTCCGATTCCATCGGGGCAAATTTCCAAAGACGCGAGTTGGATTATCACCTTCGCGCTCATCGGCGGGGCGTTTGCTTTGTCGTATTGGATTCACCCCTATGTGCTATGGATTTCATTTGCGGGTGTGCTGATGTCGCACATGTATTCGGGTCCGCCGCTCCGCGCAAAGCGAAATGGCTGGTATGGAAATTTGATTGTCGGATTGGCATACGAGGGCGTTGCATGGCTAACGGGCAGTTTTGCTCTGACAAAAGGCGTTCCTTCAAATGAGTCGATTTGGCTCGCCGTCATTTTTTCTTTGGGTGCGCACGGCATCATGACGCTGAACGATTTTAAGTCCGTAACGGGTGATAAGATTCGCAATGTGCGCTCGATTCCCGTTCAACTCGGCGAAAAGAACGCCGCAATTCTCGCCGCTGTCGTAATGAACACCGCGCAAGCAACCGCGATTGCAATTATTGCCTTCAAAGGCGCGTGGATTTGGGCGGGGCTTGCACTCTTGTTGCTTATTGCGCAACAACCTATGCAGCGCATCTTGATTGCACAGCCCAAAGAAAAAGCCGTGTGGTATAACTCATTTGGCACACTGCTTTATGTGATGTCAATGATGATTGCCGCTATCGGAATTAGGTGAAAAAGTTTAAGAAGTTTGAAGCACACAAAACACAACGACCAACATCATCATGCGAAACGCGCTACTTTTCTCTCTCTGCTTTTTTTCTGCTTCATTTCTCTCTGCACAAACAAACCCCGAAAATATCGTCGTCGGCTCGATGGGCAATAGCGGCTCTGCCTATATTGGCGGCGTGCTGGCTTTGGGCATCAACCCTTCGCGCTTGCTTGCCTACGAATATCACGAGCAAAAAGCCTCCGTTACGATTTTCCCAGCAGGTTTCATGCTTAAAAATAATTCCATCAACATCGACCTTTACAACACGCTATTCGGCAAAGAGACGCGAGGCGTTTCGGGCGATAAAACTGAATGGACTGACGAAGACAAACGCAAACTGCTTAACGCAATCAATGATGAATTTGAAATTAACGGACGAGCGAGCGTCATGCTTTTCGGCGCGAGTTATTTTCACAACGATAAAGTCGGCGCGTTTGGTTTTCACATCATGGACCACTTCGGCGGACGCGGCATTTTGAATGGAGAATTTTTAGAATATGCCCTCTATGGTAACGAGCGATTCCTTGGGCGCGACTTGGGCGGACGCAACACCACCTCCAACGCCTATTGGTATCGTGAATACGCTCTTTCTTACGCGCGCGAGTTCGCCACTTCGTTTCGTGCGCGAAACCTTCGCCCGATTGAAAGTATTAAGGTCGGTGCAAGTTTGAAATGGGTTGCCGCACACGCCTACTCAGAACTCAACGACGAAAGCCGCATCTATCAATCGCCGACGGGCGATAGCCTCGCCGCCACCGTTCTATACACGGCGACTTCTGCCGCACGCGGACGCTTGCAAGACAATAACTCGACCGAAAGTTTTTCTCTCTTTCCTGAATCTGTCGGAAATGGGCTTGGGTTGGATTTAGGCATGTCGTTTAATTATCGCGAAACCATGACATTTGCCATTTCGCTCAACAATCTGGGCTTTGTGTCGTTTGGGGATAACGCGCTTCTCAAAACGGCAGATACCACTATCATCTTCACAGGCTTGACTGACCCCATCAGCGGCGAGGCAAATAAGAACCAATTAGACAGCATTTCCAACGGCGTGCGCGCACAAACCCGAACGGCAGACGGATTCACGCGCGCCCTGCCCACACACTTGCGCATCGGCTTCGTGATGATTCTCGATGACCGTCTGAAATTTCCTGCCGCACTCACGATTGACTACGTGCAAGGCTTCAACAATAATTTTGGAAATACTGGAATTCCGATTCTCGGCGTCGGCGGAGAAATTCGCCCTGTTCGCGAGATGCCGATTCGCACAGGGATTCAACTTGGTGGCAGACAAGGGTTTGCGTGGGCGTTTGGACTTGGCTATGACCAAAAGAACGTTGCGATTGACTTCAACATTGGCAACATCTTTCTGCCATTTGCGCCAAGTGCGGTTAAAAATCTCACCTTCGGTCTTGCAATTCGTGGAAGATTTTTGAATGTAGAGAAATAGAGAATCACGGTTAAAATCGGCTGATGTCGCGCCCGAAGATGCGCGATTGAACCCAATCGAAGAGCACTTGCAATTTGTTTTTGAAACTGACGAGTTTGGTGAGGTAGGCGGCACGCCAAAAAATCCACGTTAAAAATCCGCTCCATTTCATAAACGGCAAATCCGCGAGGGCTTCGTCTTTGCCGATATAGGCGAGCATGCCGAAGTTCTGACGCTCAAACGGTGCAATATCCTTTTCGGCTTTGCTTGGGGCAGAGACTTCGTTCAAAAGTTTGGCTAAATACTTTCCGGCTTGCATTGCCACTTGTGCGGTGGCGGG
>CALGMC010000282.1 GCA_937959145.1 uncultured Chlorobiales bacterium | reverse complement strand
TTGCTCCAATCCGAATTGATTGCTCACGCTGAACGGAATAAAAATGCGCGCTCCGTTTTGTCGGTCGATAATGGCGCGTCCGTTTGCATCCGTCGCAATAAAGACGGGGTTTCTGCGTTCATCAACGATTGAGGCAGGAATCCCTTGTTCGTTGATAAATGAGCTAATCGAATTGGGGTCGTCTGGTGTTGTGAGTCGAAATTTTCCTGCAATTGCAGGCGCATTGTAAGGATTTAGCGGATTGCCTTGTTGAAGCACATCGTCAGTTCGGAACTGCCGACGCCCAAACAGATAACCTTCGTTTCGGAAGTATCGCCCTGCCACATAGAACGAAAGTTTATCTTTCAAAAACGGAAAGGGTCCGCTGACCGAAGCTTGCATGTTCGGCGTGGCAAAGGGGGAAAAGTTGTTCATGTTGCGATATAGGTCGCGCCGCCCTGTCAAATAATCGCCGCCGTAAAGTTGAACCTGCCCTGAATAAGTCTCGCCGCCTTCTTTAGTAATAATATTTACAATGCCTGACATCGCTTGCCCATATTCAGCGTTGAACGCACCCGTAATCACCTGCACTTCTTGAATCGACTGCGGGTCGATGAAGGTCGAGCCGCCTCTGCCTGCGTTGCCGTCGAAGACGTCCGTTACCGTTACGCCATCAACCAAGTAGCCCACTTCCCCGAACCTGCCGCCCCGAAAACTTCCGCCCACAATCCCTGATTGCAAGCGAATCACTTGGCTGACATCTTCAACAGGCAGTTTCTGAATTTGCTCCCCGCTGACTACCGCCGATGAAAACGTTTGGTCTTTGATGACAATCGGTCGCTCGGCACTGACCACCACTTCTTGCATCTGCACCGATTGCGACGAGAGTTCAACATCGACGCGCGTGGTTAGGTCGACACGAATGGTAATTTTTTCAACGGTTTTGGATTGATAGCCAACGTAGGTTACGCGGAGTGAATACTGACCAGGCGGAATGTTGAGAATTGTGTACTCGCCATCGAAGTTCGTTTTCGCACCAAGTTTCGTGCCTTGCAGGACAACCGTCGCACCAATCAGCGGCTCGCCTGTTTGTGCATCTTTAACGACGCCCGTCAATTTTCCTGTTGTTCCGAAGTGTGCAGAAGTGCTTGCGCTACTTACAAGCAATAAGAAAAGCAGGGCAATGTGTTTCATTCTCATTCGCAATGTTCAGGTATGCGATTTCAAGCGCGAATGATTCACGCTCATTGTAATTGGAAGACAGCTAAAGTGCTTTTAAGCACAATTTAATCGTTTAATAACGAGCGAATATAAAACTTTGCGAGATAAAACAAAATTTTTTGACTACTTCCGACCGCTTTTCATCGTGTCGCGTCGCTCTCTTGTTTCCAATATGCGCTCAAATCGCTTTCAAGCGTTAAACCTTCGCCGATTAACACCGCATCAAAACCCGCTTCTTCGATTTTGAGCAAATCCGCTTTGGTTTGAATCCCACTTTCAGAGACCGCCGTCACTTCTTTTGGAATTTCTTTTTTCACGCGAAGCGACGTTTCAAGCGAGACCGAAAAGTCATGCAAATTGCGATTATTGACGCCGATGATGGTTGCGTCATATTTCATTGCCCGCTCCAATTCCCACTCGTCGTGCACTTCGGTCAGGACAAACAAGCCAATTTCTTTTGCTAATTGCAGGAAGGATTGCAGTCGAGCATTATCCAGCGCGGCGACAATCAAGAGCATAGCATCTGCGCCCACAAGGCGCGTCTCCAAAATTTGCGTTTCATCGATGATGAAGTCTTTGCGTAAGACGGGCAATTCAAAGCGTGAGCGAACTTGTTCGAGATAGGCGATTTTGCCTTGAAAAAACTTTTCATCAGTCAGCACCGAAAATGCCGACGCACCGAGATTGAGATACATTTCTGCGCGCTCAATCGGCTTGAAGTCTTCGACAATAATGCCGCGCGAGGGCGAAGCCTTTTTCAGTTCCGCAATCAAGCGTAATGTTTCCGCTTCGCGCCGAATGGCTTTGACAAAGTCGCGCGTTGGGTTCAAATACTTGCGCTCTGCCTCAAAGGTTCGTGCAACGCCGCGCAGTTTCAGAGCGGCAACTTCGCTACGCTTTTCGTCCAAAATTTTGTCGAGATAGGTCATTTGAGTAGTGATTTCGGTAGGTCTTCAAATTTTTTGATGCGGTAGAGATTTCTCGCAATCGTTGGCACATCTTTGAATGGAACGGTCATGCACATCTCGCCATCGGTCATTCGCGCCAGTTCTCTGCCCGATAAATCGCCGGGCGAAAAAACAGGCTTTTGCGCCAAATACGGATGCGGCACGACCAGCGCACAGAGCGAAAGCCCTGCAAGCCCTTGCACCAACTCGCCTGATTCAAAACTATATGCGTGGCAAAGCCACTCGAGTTGGCGCGCGTTGCAAAAGAACATCACCACATCAGGGTCTTCGACTTGCTCTAATCGTCCCATTACGGTTGCCTCAAATCGCTTTTCCTTTTTGAAACTAAACGGCACACTTTCTTGGCACTTTGTTGCTGACTCGCGCGAGTAATAAATTTTGCCTTCGCCAACCAGCATGTTCCAGCCGTGCTCAACCATTTTCGGCGGCAGGTCTTTTTGCCCCATGCCTGTGTAGCTTGTTCCGCCTGCACAAATGTGGTCGTCAGGGACGGTGTAAAATGGCGTTGCGTAGTTTGACACTTCCTTCCACATGCCGCAATAAATGCCCTTGCCTTGATAGCGCACGGCGTAAGGCGGCACATCGGCAAGTGTCGGGCAAAATTTCAGCGCAACGAAATCGCGCTCAATGCCTGTAAAGGCGCGAATTTTTTCAGCCCACTCCCGTTGCTCTGTAAGGCTCATTTGAGAAACATCAATTTTTTGGTTGAAGACCAATCTGCCGCTTTCAAGCGATAAAAATACATGCCCGACGAAAAGCCCGACATGTTGAGCACATACTCATGAACGCCTGCTTCTTGCTTCGTTTCCACAAGCGTTGCCACTTTTCTGCCCAACACATCAAAGAGTTCCAAAGTTACGCGACTTGCAACGGGCAACTGATACCGAATGACCGTCGTTGGATTAAATGGGTTCGGATAGTTTTGCTCTAACGCGAACGCCTGCGGTTTTTGAGTTAATGGCTCTCGTGTTGAACTTAATCCGACTCCGCCTGAGAGGCACCAGATTCTTCCATCGCGCGATGTTACAACAAAGTCCACCGTGTTATCGCCTGTAATATCGTCGACGATGCTGATTTGCTCTGCTGCTGTGCTGTTCGTGCCAATGCCTGTGTTGAAGACGAAGCGTTGTTGTCCTGTTGGCGCATCATAGACCAACACGCGATTGTCGAGCGTTGCAAATGCGACGGCTGAGGTTGAGCCATCGATTGAGCGATTGCCTTTGCGAAGTTCTGCTGCGCCCAGCGTAATGCTTCCGAGCGGATTTTGCCAGAGCGTTGCGCCGGTTGCACCGTTGAGCACAAACGCGCTGTATCCGCCTGCGGCAATCACTTCGGGAATGTTATCGTTTGTGAAGTCAGCCGTGAGTTTGACATCGGTGTAAAAGCCGTTGCCCGTTGCGCCTGTCCATAAGAGTTGCCCTGTTTGCGCGCTCAGTGCTTTAATAGAAACACTTGCGAGCGTCGATGTGCCTTCGGCAAGAATGACGGTTTGGTTGTTTGGTGCAGTTTGAAATTTTGCCATTTCCCAAACGGGACGGTTGTTGTTGTAACTCCATCGCACAATGCCTGTGCTATCGAATCCGTAAATGAAGTTATTGGCGTCGCTTTGCGAGTTTGTCGCCACCACACCGCCGAGCCATGTGGCAATTACGCCATCGACAAATCGGTTTAAGGGCAGTTGCCATAGCACTTGTCCTGTGCGTCCATTAAGGCAATAAACAGAACGCCTTCCTTGTGTGCCGCTTGAATTAGTTGCCGATGACGTGGCTAAAATATCTACGGTGCCGTCGCCGTTGAAATCTCGGCTGGCGTCAATGCCGTTGATGTCGCCTAAGGCGAAATTAACACTATCGAAGAGTTCCCATTGCCAAATTAGCCGTCCCGTTTTGCCTGAAATTGCATAGACTTCTTCGTTACCACCGCCACAACCGATAACGACATCGGCAACCCCATCGCCGTTCAAATCGGGTGCAATTTGCAATGCACCAACACGGTCGACCGAGCCTGAATTATTGTTGTTGGTGCCTGTATTAAATCGCCAAAAAATGTCCATACTTCCTGACGCATTGCCATTGATGCACAGCGTCCAATAGTTTTCAGTGGCTAACACAATATCGTCGATGCCGTCTCCATTCACATCGGGAATAGGTTTCATGGATACGGGTGAATAATCTTGAAACGAGGTGGCAGGGTTGGCGGGCACAGTGCCTTGCCAGAGCACGGCTCCAAGTTCGCGATTTACCGACACGCCTTCGCCACGAAGCGCAAGCCGCTGAACCGCACCGTTTGAGGCGTCCGACAAAATATAAAGCGTATCGCTCACAACGCCTGTTGTAGCAGGTGCTTTGAACCACACCCGAACTTCGCTTGATGCTTGTGGCGTAATTCGAATTGGCACTTGCTCCAGCGAAAGGCTATCGACATAAAAATTTTCGCTCTTTGTCGTTAAGCCTACAATTTCCAATGTATCTGTTCCGCGATTTTCAACTGTGAGCATATAGCTCGAGCGTGCATTGTGCCGCCGCTGTCCGAAGTCGTGTTGTGTTGCACTCAAATGAACATACTTGCCTTGATAGACGCCCTTGCCACGCAGGGTTAAGCGTTTTTGCGGCTCGGTTGGGTCGTTGGAGTTAATGAAAATATCGGCTTCTTGATTGCCAAAATTTTGCGGTTCAAATGAAGCGAAGTAGGTTTTCGTTGCGCCCACAGCGAGGGTATCAGTGCCGACGTTTGTTCCGAAATTGTGATTGGCGGTCGTTGTAATGCCGTTCAAGCGGAGCGGTGCTGAACCGATGTTGCTAATGGTAAAGGCGATTGAATCACGCGAATTGATAACGACATTTCCAAAGTTAATTGTCGAGGTCGAGAGTGCAATTTTCGGCGAGCCACTGCCATCGATTCGGAAGCGATAGAGCACGCGAAATCGGTTGATATTATTGCCCACGCGGAACGCTACCGACCACAGGTGATTGCCGTCCCAGTATAAGCCTCGTGGGTCTTGGTCGTTATCAGGGTCGGGCATTGGAAAACTGAACAGTGTGTCTTTGGTTGGCGAGTTTAGATTGACGGCATAGACACGTTCAGGTTGATTGTTATGGAAGTTATCGCCAACATAGAAGAGCGTATCGCCTTTGACGGCAATGCCTTGCACTTGTCCGTTGTAGAGCGGGACGGTGTCGAGCAGTGTGTTGTTGAGATAATCCCATTTGTAGGCGTAAGCAAACGGATAACTTCCGCCGCCACTTGAAGGAATGTTGTCAGGTTCATAGACCGCAAACCACAAGTGTCCGTTTCGGTCTAAGGCAATGTCGCCGATTCCGCCTGCACGCATTGGCGGACCGTTGTTGTCGCCAATGACAAACGGAAATTGAATCGAGTCGACAACTTGCCCTTGCCGAGTGAAGCGGTAAAGCCTTGCGCCTGAAAAGCGATAGTCTTGCGCCACTAAAAAATGCGTGCCGTCGAATTCTAATCCGTGATTGAAGTTGTAGAAGGTTGGCAAATCGATTCTGCCGAGCGTGTCGCCACGCACCGAGATTCTGATGATGTCGCCGAAGTTATCGTCGCCCAGAAAGAGCGTGTCGCCAATGCGCGTCATGCCCCAGATAAAATTCCAGTTGTTTGCATTTGGCAACGCGATAACGGTATCAATCGCTTGCGCCGATGCAGCATAGCCCAGCCCTGCCAAAAGAAGCGTTGTAATTATTTTTTTCATGCGCCACCTCACTTTTGTTTTGCCGTTCAGATATGCCACAAAAATTTAGAGAATATATGTGTGATAATTATTTGGAAAAAACCGCAGATGTGCTATTTTTGCGCCCTTGTTTTTTGAAAGTCATAAGTGATTTCCGAAATCCGTATTGTTTTGAAAAAGTATTAAGTTTCGGGCAAGTCCTATACAGCGTCCAGTAACTCAACCATGTCAGGTCCGGAAGGAAGCAGCATC
>CALGMC010000281.1 GCA_937959145.1 uncultured Chlorobiales bacterium | reverse complement strand
GGCATGTCGCGTTGGACGGGCGAAACCGTGTCAGGTTAGCGAACTTGTTGGAGAACACCGTCGCGCATTTCAAACGTCCGTCCTGAAAGTTCCGCATACCGATTGTTATGCGTTACAATCACAAACGATGTGTTTTGCTTTTGAGAAAGTTCGGCAATGAGTTCGTAGAGTTTATCGCTGTTTTTGGAATCCAAATTTCCTGACGGTTCATCGGCGAAAACGACATCGGGCGAATTGACGAGCGCACGTGCGATTGCAACCCGTTGCGCTTCGCCGCCGCTTAGCTCCGAGGGCAAATGATTGAGCCGCTCCTTCAAGCCGACCGTAACAAGCAACGCTTCGGCTTTCTCTTTGGCAAGATTGAAGTTTCCCGTTAAGATGTAGTGCGGCATGGCGGCGTTTTCAAGTGCCGTGAAATCATCGAGCAAATGATGAAACTGAAACACGAAGCCGATGCGCTGGTTACGAAACTTCGCAATTTCTTCTTGGTTTAAGTGAAATTTCTTGTTGGAAAAAATCACGGTTGATTTGAAGCGAAGTTCGCCGTCGTCGGCAGTGTCGAGCGTGCCGAGAATGTTGAGCAACGTGGTTTTCCCACTTCCTGATGCGCCGACAATCGAGACAAGTTCGCGCTCGCCCACAGAAAGCGAAACGCCTTTGAGAATATCGATTCTCTCTCTGCCTTTGGGTGTGTAAGATTTATAGAGGTTCTGTGCTTGAAGAATCATCAATGTTTTTTTTCTGCGAGGCAATCGCAAGTTGTTTGTTCAAAATCTCAACGAGAAACGCCGAGAGCGGCACAGCGGAAAGCACGCCGAAAAAGCCGAAAAAATATCCGAAAAGAAAAATCGCTAAGAACAAGACAATCGGATTCAGTTTGACGCGCTCACCAATGATTTTCGGAACGAGAATAAAGTTTTCAATCGCGTGAACAAGCGCGTAAATAATGAGAATCAGCACAATCGTCCGCCCAACTGCTTCGCCAAAGAGTGCCACAATTACGCTCAGCGTGAGCGCGATAATCCCGCCGATATACGGCACAAACGCCATCACACCATAGACAATCCCAAGCAAAAGCGAGTAGCCTAACCCAATCAAAAAGAAAAGCGATGAATAAATCGCAATCAAGATGAACATGATAATCACTTGTCCGCGCAAGTATTGGCGAAGAATCGCGCCCGCAAGCCCAAAGTATTCTGACGCCGTCGGGAAGTATTCGCGCGGAATGAGGTTGAGAAGCGTTTGTTTAATGGTTGGAAAATCACTGAGGAAATAAAACACAAGCACAGGAATCAAGACGATATTGACAATGGCTGAAATGAGCGTCGGAACGCTTTGCGCGGCTTTGGAGAGAATATCTGTTAGAAGACTGCTCAGCCCATTGCCTTTGGCTTGAAAAAATGAAACGATTGAACTGCGAAGAGCGGAAATATCGATGTCGTATTGCCGAACAATCGGTAGCTGCTCGAGGTTGTCGAAAATGCTGTCGAACTGTTCGGGCAAATTGGCGAGCGCGTCGGCAAGCGATTGCGATTGCGCCGTGATGAGTGGAATGGTTAAAAAGATTAAAAGAAAAATGCTCCCAACACCTAAAAGCGTAATCAGCACGGCGGAATAGGAACGCTTCACCTTTTTTGAGACAAGCCATTCCATCAGCGGCTCAAAGAGAAAGGCTAAAATAAAGGCGATGATAAACGGCGCAAGCAAGCCTGAAAGCACGCTCAAAATCCAAATCACAATTAAAACTGTAGAAAGCCAAAAAAGTCGAACAACAAACGCATTTGAACGGAGCGGATAGCAAAGCGCGGCAATGAAAAGATAGATGATGAACGGGGAGAGCGACTCGCGCATCATGTAGCCTAAAATGAAAAACAAGACGGTCGCAAGTCCAATGATGAGGTATCTCGATGAACTACTCTGCATGGTGAATAGGGCGATAGCCTTTGAGTTTGTGCATGAAAATGGTTGCACCAGAACAGGCGTTGATGGTGCGTAGGCGCAAGAGTTCAAGCGGGGCATTACGAAGTTTGGCGCGAATCGAGTTCAGCGAGTCAAACCGATAAACGGCTTTGCTACGCTTGACAAACCCGTCGGGCGAAGGTTTTTTAATCGAAATGGCTTCCTGAAATCCCGCCTCTTTACATGCGTCAAGAACCCGTGCGTTGAAATTGCCGAATGGAAACGAAATGCTTGTAACTGCCTTGCCGAGCAAATCTTCCAAGAACTTTTTTGAATCGAGAAGTTCAGCGCGGAGCAGAGAAGGCGAGAGCGTGGTGAGCGCAAGGTGCGATTTCGTGTGGCTTCCGATGTTCCAGCCCGCGTCGGAAAGGGTTTTGACTTGTTCGCGCGAAAGGTGCTTGAAAGTGCCGAAGAAGGTGAAATCCCACGAATTAAATTTTCCCAAAACCCCTGTAATGATGAAGAGATTTGCCGTAAAGCCAAATTCGGAAAGAATCGGAAAGGCGTTGGTAAAGGTATCCTCGTAGCCGTCGTCGAAGCAAAAGTTGGGGCGTTGGTCGGAGGGGAGCGAGTGAATCAAGGCAACATCGTTTCGGAAGTCGCGAAGGGTGCGCGTTGTGATTCCGAAATCCATGCGGTCGGTGATTTTATGATACGAAAGCAAGTTTGCGCTCATAGCGAGTATGATTAAACCGCGCAATATAACGCATCTGACTTAATCTGTTCTGAAAGGTCTGTTTTGAGAATCGGTTTGAAGAGAAGATGCCAACGCGCGAGAAAAGTGGCAGAAAAGTTGGGAAACATTTTTGTAAATTTGTGCCCGTCTTTCAAACATCATTTTCAATAGCCTTCCAAGAAGTTCTGCAAATGGAGACCGTTTCATTCATTTTATTTTCGTTTTTAGGCGCGTTAGTGATGGTGGGGTCAATCGGCACGGTTTGGTCGAGAAATCCTGTAACCAGTGCGCTGTTTTTAGTGCTAAATTTTTTCGCGCTTGGCGGCATTTACTTGTTGCTTGAAGCGCAGTTCATTGCTGTGGTTCAAGTGATTGTGTATGCGGGCGCGATTATGGTGCTTTTTCTCTTCACAATTATGTTGCTCAACTTGGACGATGAGCAGGCACTCAAAGAAAAATTTGATTTACAAAAAGGCTTCGGCATTTTGCTCGGCGGTGTTTTGCTGGTAGAAGTGCTCTACATTCTCGGTTTGAAAATCAATCTGCCTCAAAAGTCCACGACGCTCACGCCTGTTGAAATCGGAGAAGCCAAAAATATCGGACGCGAGTTGATTACGAACTTTCTCTTTCCGTTTGAAATCGTTTCCATCTTGCTGCTACTCGCCATTATTGGTGCGATTGTTTTAGCCAAGAAAAACTTCAGCCCGAACACATAACAACAAAACTCACGGTGAAATGACTGCGCACATAAGAACTTTGATTGGCGTTGTTTTAATATCTGTTATTGCAATAAATTGTTCCTCTAAAAAAACAGGCGAAGATAAGCAAAGCGAGAAGTTCAAATCTGGGTTGGTGTTTGATGTAGGTGGTCGGGGCGATAAATCCTTCAACGATGCGGCATTTCGCGGCGTAGAAATGGCAAAAGAGAAGTTTGGGATTGGTTATGAATACATTGAACCCGGAGAAGGTGCCGACCGCGAAGCCGCACTGCGGCAACTTTCCTCACAAAGCGACATTGCCGTCATCATCGGAGCAGGGTTCATTTTCACGGACGACATCACAGCGGTTGCAAAAGAATTTCCCAACAAAAAATATGTGTGCATCGACTATTCGGTCGACACAAGCAAGCCGATTCCTGAAAATCTTGCCGCCATAACCTTTCGCGAAGAAGAAGGTTCGTTTCTTGTCGGTGCGCTTGCGGCGATGGTGAGCAAAACGGGCGTGATTGGCTTTGTGGGCGGAATGGATTCGCCGCTGATTCGCAAGTTTCAAAAAGGTTATGAAAACGGCGCGAAGCAAGTGCGCTCTGATGTGAAAGTGATTACGGGTTACGCCGGCTTGACGGGAGAAGGCTTTAAGAATCC
>CALGMC010000280.1 GCA_937959145.1 uncultured Chlorobiales bacterium | reverse complement strand
TACATCGCCGAAGCCATAGCGCAGTTCTATGGCTGAATTTGGGGCGTAAAAGAGCGAGGCGTTGCGAAGCCGTTCCGAAGTTTGCACCGTAAAGAGCGGGCGACCGTCGAAGTCAATCAAGTTAAAATCGCGCTCGAACTCAACGGGCAAGGTTCTATCGATAAAGGCAAATTGGCGGTCGGTAAAGCGTTGCGAAGCGTTAAGTTCGATCCGACCATAGTTCTTGCCGAAGAGCGTGAGCGTTTTCGGCGCGAATCGAAAGCCGAATTTATAGGCAGTGCCGCGTCGCAATTCGTCATCAAGCGTAGAGAGTTTGTTCAAATCGTTATCGGAAACGGCACCTTCAGCGTCAATCGAGAGCGATTCAAAAGGTGAGGCTTTCACGCCGAAGTCAATCACATTTTGTGCGGTCGGAATTGGAAGCAGTCGGAACGGCACATAGTTGCCTTGCCCTTCGCCGACGAACTCGAAAATGCCAAACGACACACGCCGATAACTGCCTTGCCCGTCGCTCACCAAACTAAACGACGGACTCCACACTGCGCCCGCAACGCCTTGTCCTACAAAGCGAAAAATCTGAACTGGTTGACCATTGACAACCGTATCAACCCGCACATAACTGCCGCGCGGCACGCCTGCGTCGTTTATGCCGACAAAGGCAGAGGTGTCGTTGGCTAAAAACCGATTCGCGCCTGCATCAGCGATTTTCCTGCGCTGTTCTTCGGTGAGGTTAAAATCAATCGGCGCGTTTTCATCGTCCGATTCGGAGAGATAAGACGTGCGAAGCGAGAGTTTGCCGCCGAACCAATCCGTTTTGATTTTTGAAGCAAGAAAGTTTCGCGGAAAAATGCGCTCGGTGAATTGAAAGTCGACGACGATGCGGCTTTGTGCCGTAATAAGCCGTCGAGGCTGAAAGAAAATTTCGCCTGTGCCGTATTCAATGATGTAGTCGTTGTTTTGTCCGCGTGTTTGGAGGACGCCATCGACATAGACGCGCTCTGAGCCAGCCAGCACCACAATAAACGCTCTGCCTTCGGGCGAGGTGAGGCGATAGGGACCTTGCACGCCGTCGAGTCCGTTGAAATTGTTAATGGCGAAGCGTCCGCGCGAAACGGCAAAGCCGAGCAAGGCTTCGGTATTCACGACGCCGAAGTCGTAGCGTCCTTCGACTTTGCCGCCCTGCAAGCGACGTGAAAGGTTTGCAAATTCGGTTTCCGTGAGGTCGAGGTTGAAATCGCCGAGCGTCGCTGTTGCATTTTTGGAGCGCACTTCTACGAAAACGCGGTCAAATTCTTGAATCGTTTGCGTATTGCCTTCGGGCTGAATCGGTGTGTTTTCATCGGTGAGTGCGGCGGAAACTTCGACGCCATCGGCAAGTTCGCCTTCAAGTTGCAAGCGAAAGCCTGAATTGACATTGAGGTCTTGATTCGAGCCGACCGTTACGCCGCGCACAATGCTTCCCGATTTGCGCAGTTTCGTACCTTCGAAAATATCGTCGACTTGCGAGCGTTTCGTGCTTGTAACCACAACGCTTGTTGCCGTATCGGGCGTAAGCGAATCTACGGGCGCAATAAGTTCGCGACGCGCATATTCTGACCTAAACTGAAACGGCAAGGTTCGATATCGAACTTCAATCGTGTGTGGCTGTTCGTCAAGAAAGAGGTATCGCAAATAGATGATGCCGTTTTGGTGGTCGATGCGAAATCGTGTGGAATCGAGTTGAAGATTATCGAAGAAAATTTTGACTGTACCGCGATAGAGCGACTCGTCGGGCAATTTGAGCGAATCGATAAAGGTAGTGCGAAGTTTGACGACCGTTTCGCCGCTCAATGTTTTTTGAACGGAGAGCGTATCGGAAACACGACTGCTATCGAGCGATTGCGCCGAAGCCGAAGCAAGCGAAAAGAAAACTATCGCGATGTGAAGCGCAAGTCGCCGCAAAGTGATAGACGATTGTTGATGAGTTGAGCGTTTGTTATCCCTCAACGTAGCAAATGCTCAAAATGATTATCAAGACCTTTTGTGCAGACTGTCGTGAGAAGCCACATTCTGAAGTTCGGCATCAATCTTTTGGGGGTTCGAAAAAGGCGCGATGGCGTGCTTCGTAGATGTTGGTGTGTCCAATCAGCACGAGTTGGTCGCTTTCGGTGAGGCGTTGAGTGCGCGTGGCGGGCAAGCCTGACTTCATACACACGGCTTGCGTTTTGAGCACTTCGTCGGCAATGGCTAAAAGAAACGGCATTGCGCCAAACGGCTTGCCGCGATAATCCAAATCCAAGCCTGCAACAATCACGCGCTTGCCATTGTTGGCTAAGGCTTCGCAAACGTCGACGATGCCGTTATCAAAAAACTGTGCTTCATCGATTCCAACAACTTCGGCATGATGCGACTTCTCCAAAATTTCGCTCGAGTGCGAAACGACCTTTGAAGCAATTTTCAGCGCGCTATGCGAAACGATTTCCTCTTTGCTATATCGGTCGTCAATAACGGGCTTGAAGATGGCAACTTTTTGTTGGGCAATTTTTGCGCGGCGTAATCGGCGAATGAGCTCTTCGGATTTGCCGCTGAACATACAGCCCGCAATCACTTCAATTTTTCCGGTGAGTGCTTTTGGATTTGTGGGTTTTGCGCGAAGTTTTTGCACAATCATGTGGCGTAAGATGGTCAAGATTTTTTTTGGAAAAGGATTCAGGAAGTAGGTCAGCAATCGAGTAAGATTTGAACTGCCCATTTTTATCGGCAAGATAGACCGTCAGCGACGGCGCGAAATCCATCAGCACCTGCCTGCACGCGCCGCACGGCGGACAAAAGTCGCCCGAACTCGCCGTAATTAAAATCGAGTCAAATTCGCGCTCGCCTTCGCTCAATGCTTTGAAGAGCGCGACACGCTCGGCGCACATCGTCAGAGAATACGATGAGACCTCGATATTATGACCGCGATAAATAATTCCGCTCTTCGTCTTCAACGCCGCACCAACTTGGAAGCGCGAATAAGGCGCAATCGCCTGCGACATCGCCTCTTGGGCGGCGGCATGCAAGGCTTCAAGCAGAAGATTGGATTTGCGACGAGGTGATTGTTTCAAGCGTTCATTCAAAAATGTGTATTTTATATGTCCTAATTTTTTAACGCGGCTATCATTTGCATTTCAGATGCAAGCAAATAAAACCTTAACAAGAACAATGGAAAGCGAATTTAGAATTTTAATTGTTGAAGACAACTTTGCGGACGAACAACTTTTCAAAGCCACGCTTTCACAACTTTCTTTAAGCATCGATGTTGCGCGAGATGGAAAAGAAGCCCTGCAAAAAGTAAAGACAGCCGTGTATGATTTGATGATTCTCGATATGATTTTACCAAACGCGAGCGGAATCGAAATCTTGAAAGAAATCAACAGAGAAAAAATAACATTGCCTATAACGATTGTCTATAGCGCGCTTTCCGCAGAAAATCAAGTGATGGAATGTTTGAAATTAGGTGCAAGCAGTTATCTCATTAAGCCCGTTTCCCCATTGAACCTCCTCAACAGCATTTCAGATTGTCTTGCACTTTCAACAAGGAGAAAAAGTATACCTGAAAACATATCTTTGTCTCTAAGCAATAAGCCTCTTACGCTCACCAAAGCAATGGCAGAAGTAACCTCTGGACGACGAACAGGGCAAATTTTGGTTGAAACCCACGATGGCATCGGGGTTCTCGAATACACATCAGGAAAATTAACGGCGGCACGATTCAAAGGATTGAGTGGAGTGTTTGCAATTGAAGCACTTCGCACGCTTCCACACCGTTCAGTAACGGTTCAATTAGTTGGCTAAATAGGGTTGGCTAAATAGAATTAGCCGTTTAAGCAAAAAGCATTAACTTTCAAGGTAGTAAAGAAGTAAAGCCAAGCCCAGCATGACCGAGACACCAACATATCACCTACTCGCGGTCGACGACGAAATTGCGAACCTCAATTTTTACAAAGTTGCACTCTCACGTTTGCCCATCGGCGTTGATACTGCTACAAGCGGCGGCGAGGCGTTTGAACTCCTGAAAACAAAGCAGTATGATTTAGTTCTGCTCGACCTCTTAATGCCGGGCGTTACAGGGATTGGATTGCTTCAAAAAGCGGAGCGCGAAGGACTCATGTTGCCGATTGTGCTCGTGTGTAGCAGTGTAAGCGATAAAAGCGTCATTTCGCAAGCCCTTGCGCTCGGCGCGGGCGGTTACCTCACCAAACCATTCACCTATCAGCAACTCGTTCAAGCCATATGCGATTATCTGAATCTGCCGCATCCGCAATCTGGCGCAAAAGTTGCCAGTCCAGTTCAAGTTCCCGCTCAACCGGTGCCAAGAGCAGTCGGTGATTTGGCGGGGCAAAGCGGATTCAACGCCCTTTCATCTAACAGGGAGCAAAAAACCTTTGAAACCGGAAAAGTAGAATCGCTCACGCGCGCTATGTCGTCAATGGTTTTTCACAAAAAAACAGGCAAAGTAGAGGTTCACACGGCAAGCGGCATGGGCGTGTTGGAGTATGAAAAAGGTCGGCTGAAAAGCGTCAGTTACAGCGGCAAAACGAGCATCGACGCACTTGAAGCGTTGCGACTTGTGCCACATCGCACGGTTTATGTTGAATTAAAAAATTGAGCTCGCGCTTGCATTGTATCGATTCGTTTTGCATATTCGTTCAAATCAAATTAAATCATGATTCTTAACCGCAACAACATCGTCCTCCTTCACAGCGACACAACGGTGCGTTGCGCTTCCTCCTTCTCTTTCTACTTTACCCCATTTTATTTCGCCGGTTGGCGAAACTAATCTTTTCACATTCCGCTTTGCGGCTCAATTTGCCGCCCCGTTCAGCCGAACAGACGTCTCGAGTTTCAAATTCACAACATCACAACATCATCAACTGCAAAGGAGAACCAAATATGCTCATCGTTATGGATTCACACGCCAATCAAGAACAAATTGACCTTGTGTGCGCGCGTGTTCGCGAAATGGGATTCAAGCCGCACGTAATTGCGGGCGAAGACCGCGTCGCGATTGGCATTACAGGCAACAAAGGCGCGTTGGATAAAGAGCCGTTCCTTTCAATGAGCGGCGTCATTGATGCGGTCAGGGTTACAAAGCCCTATAAACTCGTCAGCCGCGAAGTCAAGCCCGACGACACGATAATCAAAATCAAAAATTCAAACGGCGTGGAAATCAAAATCGGCGGCGATGAACTGCACTTGATGGCAGGTCCGTGCTCGGTCGAGAGCGAAACGCAAATCAACGAGATTGCGCACCTGCTTAAAGCCAGCGGCGTGAAAATCATGCGCGGCGGCGCGTTCAAACCGCGAACCTCGCCTTACGCCTTTCAAGGATTAAAACAAAAAGGATTAGAACTCCTCAAAGAGGCGGCAGAGAAAACCGGCTTGCTCGTGGTTACCGAAGTGAAAGATACGGAAAGCCTGCCTGCCGTTGCCGAGCACTCCGACATCTTGCAAATCGGCGCGCGCAACATGCAGAACTTTTCACTCCTCGAAGCCGTCGCCCACTACAACAAGCCCGTCTTGCTCAAGCGCGGACTTGCGGCGACAATGGAAGAATTTTTAATGGCGGCAGAATACATCGTCTCCAACGGCAACCCGAACGTGATTTTCTGTGAGCGCGGCATTCGCACCTACGAAACTTACACGCGCAATACGCTCGATTTAAGTTGTGTGCCTGTGATTCAGCACCTTTCGCATTTGCCAATTATCGTCGACCCCTCGCACGGCGTTGGCATGTGGGAGTATGTCGCGCCGATGGCAAAGGCGGCGGTGGCATGCGGCGCACACGGCTTGATGATTGAAGTTCACCCGAATCCTGCCGAAGCCTTGTCGGACGGACCGCAGTCGCTCAAACCGAAAAAATTTATCTCGCTCTTGCGCGACTTGAAACCCATTGCCGAAGCCGTTGGCAAACGCTTGAACGTCAATGTCTTGAACGAAACAAAGTCGCTTGAACTGTGCGCGTAAGTTATCTCAAATTAAGCCTGCTGATTGTTGCGTGTCTGTTAAGCGCACTGACGGCATCGGCGCAAAAGCGCATCGTGATTGATAAGAGTGATTTTACCTTAACGCTCTACGACGGCAAAGATGTGGTGAAGGTTTATCCCGTAGCCGTCGGAAAAAATCTCGGCGATAAAGAGAAAGTCGGCGATATGCGCACGCCCATCGGCAAATTCCGCATCGTGAATATCCACAATTCAAGCGCGTGGACGCACGACTTCAAAGATGGCAAAGGCGAAATCAAAGGGGCTTACGGACCATGGTTCTTGCGCCTTTACACAGGCAAAGATGCAACCGTTTCAGGCAAGGCGTGGAAAGGCATTGGGATTCACGGCACGCACGCGCCTGAATCTATCGGCACTTGCGCGACCGAAGGGTGTATTCGCCTCAAAAATGAAGACATCGCCGACCTCAAAGCGCGCATCAAAATCGGAACGCCCGTCGAGATAAGAGAGTAATGTTAGTGCTTGGTCAAATGTGTCGCTAAAAACTGCTCCATCTTCTCGTAAAATTCAATCCGATTTTCTTCGTTCTGGAAGCCGTGCCCTTCGTTTTCTTTGACGATATACTCAACCGCGACGCCTCGTTTCTGCAAGGCTTCGACGATTTGATTGGACTCATCAATTTTAACGCGCGGATCTTTTGCGCCTTGTGCGACCAGCAACGGCACTTTGATTTTATCGACATGAAAAATCGGTGAGCGCGCCGTGAGCAAGTCTTTTTCCGTTTCGGGATTGCCGACCATTTCATACATCATCTCAAGCATCGGCTTCCAATACGGCGGAATGGATTGCAAAAAGGTGAAAAGGTTAGAGACGCCACAGAAGTCAATGCCGCACGCATAAAGGTCGGGTGTGAAGGTCAAACCTGCCAAGACGGCGTAGCCACCATAACTGCCGCCGAAAATGGCGATTCGGTTCTTATCAGCAATGCCTTGATTGATGAGCCAATGAACGCCGTCGGTGATGTCGTCTTGCATTTTGCCGCCCCATTCTTTGAACGAACATTCCCAAAATTTTTTCCCATATCCAATTGAACCTCTGAAATTCATCTGCAAAACGGCATAGCCACGATTGGCGAGAAATTGCACGTGTGGCTGAAAGCCCCAAGTGTCGCGCCACCAAGGTCCACCGTGCGGATTGACAACAACAGGCAAGTTTTTCGGCTCAACATCTTTCGGCAGAGTCAAATAGCCGTGAATCGCTAAGCCGTCGCGCGAGGTGTAGTGAATCGGTTTCATTTTGCAAAGGTCGTCGGGGTTGAGCCATGGTGCATGGTCGGCAAGTTTTTCGAGCCGATTGGTCTTCGTGTCGTAAAGATAACTTGTGCTCGGAGAACGGTCGGAGCGGGTTTCCACAATCCATATCGATTCGTCTCTTGTGTGTGATGGAATCGAGAACTCGACATTCGGAAGTTGTGCCGAAAGTTGTTCAATGATGGCTTTGGTTTCATTATCTAAGAAATGCCGTTCCGATTTCCAAAGCGTGTAGCTGACGGCGGTCAGAACCTTGCGACGGCGCGAATAAGAGACGCCACTTGCATCGACCTCATGATGTTCAAACAAAACCTCTTCTTCCTGTTGGGTTTCGGGATTGAATCGCACGAGCGCGAGTTTATCGCGTCCAATGTTTGAGAGTGCATACAAGGCTTTGTTATCGAAGGTAAAGCACTGTGGTGTAAATGAATCTTTGAACGACGTGGAAACGATTGGAGTGAAGTTATCGCGTTCCGACGCGCGATAAAGCACGTGTTTATTAACGCCATCGGTTTGAATGCCAATGCGGAGCTTGCCATCGTGGTCGGTCAGCCAACCAATCACGCCACCGGGATTTTCGGCAATGAGCGTGTGTTCGCCTGTTGCAAGGTTAAGCCGATAGACATCGAAGAGTTGCGCATTGCGTTGGTTCATGGAGAAAATGATGTGCGTGTCGTCGTCTTCTAAATCATCAATAACTGATGCTTGAACATTTGGGAAGGGCGTTAAATCCTTTTCGGAACTGCCGTCGAGGTGAGCCAGAAAAATGTGATAGTTTTCGTCGCCGCCGAAGTCGCGCACGTAGAGGAGTTTATCGTTGCCTTTCCAAAAAAAGCCTGCGATGTCGCGGTCAGTTACGCTCGTGAGGCGTTTGGCAGTTGTTGAGCCATGCGCTTGAACAAAGATGTTTTTGCGATTTTCAAATGGCGCAAGAAAAGCGATGTGCTTGCCGTCGGGCGAAATTCGGAAATGTGATTTTTCAGGATTTCGGAAGAAATCGCGAAGCGGAACAGCGGTCATCATGTGAAGTTTTAAGGTTACAATTGAGTAAAAGAACCAGCACAGCGATTTGCAATGAGAAAAGGAATCGAGATACAGATTGAAACGGTTGAAATGATTCGAGACAAGGCATTGGTGCAAAATTGAAAAACGTAAAGTTATGAAATTGGTGTTGAAGTCACACGCTCAGCCGATATGAACGCGTCTTTTGCAAGAAAAAGCTTTTGCAAGAAAAATGAAAAGATTGTAGATTACAAAAGATAAGTCAGCCCAACTGCCATGGGCTGACTTTTATTTTCAAACTTGTCCTTCGTTGTAAGGGCAATTTTTTTTCCAATTCTGAAAAAATCTTCAAGAACTCAAACGGAAAGGAATTATGTCTAACACGGTTTACTTGACACTCGACGGTTACAAGCGTCTTAAAGAGGAACTGGAATATCTGAAAAGCGTGGAGCGAAACAGAGTTTTGGATAAAGTTGCTGAAGCACGCTCTCATGGCGATCTTTCCGAAAACGCTGAATATGAAGCTGCAAAAGAAGAACAAGGACAATTAGAAGCGCGCATCGCAAACTTGGAGCGTACGCTTTCAAACGCATCAATTTTAGATGAGAAAAAAATCAAGACCGATAAAATCTACATTCTCACAACCGCAGTCCTCAAAAATTTGGCAGATGGAAAAAAAGTGGAATACACACTCGTTTCCGCACAGGAAGCCGATTTGGAGCAAGGAAAAATTTCTGTCCAATCGCCGATTGGAAAAAGTCTTTTAGGAAAAAGTGTCGGGGAAACAGTGATTGTGAAAACGCCAGGCGGAGAAAAACGGTTTGAAGTCCTTGAAATCAAAGTGAAGTAACGTTCGTTCAAGTTTCCAATTCAAAACCTTCAAACAGACACAGACGCAATGGGCAAACGACAAATCATCATCAAAGGTACTGATGTGAAACCGTCTCACATCGGAGAAGAAGTCAACATCGAAGATAAAAACCTCAAAATTTGGCACGGCTACATTACAGATGTGTCAGGCGATTCGCTCACGTTTCGTGATGCACGCATGAAAAATCACACGATTAAACTCGCCGACATTAAGCGCGTGTTCATTGATCGCGTAACGGCTTACTGAGTATGAGAAAGGCGACATAAAGCAAGTGTGCCTTCACCGCTTTACGCATACTCTTGCGTTGTGATTGTCTGCTCTTGGAATCCGCCTCAAAAAAATTCCGTATCTTTGTGTGTCTGAAAAAGATAATTCTAACACACAAAGCAATGAAGTCAAAGCAGTTCTCAAAAAAAACCCCCAAAAACACATCTTCCAACAACAAAACTCACAAAATTAAAAAGGTCGGTATTCTCACCAGCGGCGGCGATTGTTCGGGCTTAAATGCGACACTTCGCGCTTGCGTCAAAACGCTGATTCACGACTACGGTGTCAAAGTCATTGGTTACCGTGATGGCTTTCGCGGCATGATTGAAAACGACTATCAAGAACTCACGTTCAAAGATGTGTCGGGAATCCTTTCTATAGGTGGCACGATTCTCGGCACGTCTAATAAAGCCAATCCGTTTCGGCAGTTTCAACCGAAAACAGGTGAGTTCAAAGATGTCTCAAAAAAGGTCGTCGCTGACGCAAAGAAACTTGGCATTGACGCGCTGATTGCGATTGGCGGCGACGGCACCATGTCGATGGCGGCGCGATTTACCGAAATGGGACTGCCGACCGTTGGCATTCCGAAAACGATTGATAACGACCTCATGGCGACCGACCTCACCTTCGGCTTCTACACTGCCGTTGAAATCGTCAAAGAATCCATTGACCGCATCAATACTACCGCTATGTCGCACCATCGCGTTATGGTGATTGAAGTCATGGGGCGTTACGCGGGTTGGATTGCGCTTTACGGCGGCGTGTCAGGCGGCGCAGACGTGATTTTAATTCCTGAAATTCCTTACGACATTGACGCTGTTGCCGAAGTCTGTTCAAGCCGAAACAAGCAAGGCAAAGGCTTCACCATCATCGTGATTGCCGAAGGCGCGAAGCCAATCGGCGGCGACCTTACCGTTCAAAAAATCGTCAAAGAAAGCTTCGATACGCTTCGCTTGGGCGGCGTGGGGCACGTGCTCGCGCATCAACTCGAGGAAAAACTACCAAGACTTGAAACCCGCGTAACCATTCTCGGACACCTCCAACGCGGCGGCTCGCCGACTGCCTTCGACCGAATCCTTTCCACACGCTTTGGACATTATGCGGCAAACATGGTCATGCGTGGCGAATTTGCACAAATGGCGGCACTGCGCGGCAGTCAAATCGTCTCTGTGCCAATTTCCGAAGTGGCAGGCAAAAATAAATTCGTGCCGCCCGACCACGACTTAATCCTTGCCGCA
>CALGMC010000279.1 GCA_937959145.1 uncultured Chlorobiales bacterium | reverse complement strand
ATTTCCATCGCGGGTGAAAATGTGTCGGTCTCAAACTTTGAGCGGCGCGGCATTTCGCCTTACTTCACGCTTGATGCAGGTTCATACAACTTCACCATTCAATTTTCGGATAACACAACGCTCACCGTTCCGCAAACCTTCTTCTCGCAAGGCGTCTACACGCTTGTCATTTCAGGCTTCCGCAACGCAGGCTCAAGCCAAGTGCCGCTGAATGTGAGAAGTTATTTAGATGTGAGTTTGTAGCGGTTAGTATCGCTCAATGTTCAGATTGGAAAAACCGCTTTCCAAAACGATATAAATTTTCTTCGGAGCATCTTCAAAGTTTTTGGTGCGCAATAGCGACTTGTCGTGTTTCGTGAATCCACTCGCGTTGATTTTGGAAGAAAAATCATCTTCACTGACGATTTGACAGCCTGATTCTTTTGGCACAAGCAGTTTGAGCGTTGAAGCGGCGGCGGATAAATCAAGTCGGACAGAGTCGCAGCGCGAGCCGATTTTCAATTTCACAGATGCCGCGCCTGATTCAATGTTAATGTGTTGGACTTGAAAGGACGATAAGTCAAAATCAACTTTTGCCGCGCCGATGTCGGTTTGAATGTTCCAAATCGGATTCGGGTTCAAAGCGAGGGTGAACTTGTTGGTCACTTTTTGACCTAACGTTACTTCCGCATCTTGCATTTCAATCGAAACTTCTTCCGTATCGCCTTTGCGCACTTGACGCAATTCATAAATGCCAAAGTTCGACTTGGCTTCGACTTTCAGCAGATGACTGGTGGTATCGTTCAAAATAAATTCGCCCACGCTCGCTTCAAGTTTGCATCGTGCTCTCGAAGCTTTTCCGTCGTAGAAGGCAATAAGGCTTTGCACTTGGGCGACGGAGTCGGCTTGGCTTGAACTTGATGGATAATTAAAGGAAAAAACTTTTGAAGGAGTGAATTGTTGAAAAAGCGTCCACACAATCACGCCACCCAGCACGCCAGAGACTGCTGAAAGCACGCGAGCAATAACTTCGTTGCTAATCAGATACGACACCCCCAGCACGATGAGAATCAGGGGCCAAAGTTTAGTAAGGCTATCAATGCTCGTCGTTTCAATACCGAGGTTTTTCACTAAAAATAATCCGCCAAGCACAATCAAGAACGAGCCAAAGAAAATGCTTCCTGGTTTCATGAGTTAGGCGAGGTCAAATTTTTACGAAACGTGTTAAACACGATGATTACGCCAACGGCAATCAAGATGATGGGAAGCATATACTTGAAGCTGAACATGGGGAAGAGTTCGCGCATTAAAAAGAAAATGCCTAAACCAACCAAAAGCAACCCTGCAAGAACCGAGCCTTTGTGCTTTTCGGAAAGAACGCTGTCGCTGTTTTCAGAATGTTCGGGAGTTTCTTGAGGTGATTGAGCGGAAAGAACGGCTTCTTCTTTCGGCATAATCAGCCACAGCACGATGTAGAGCATTGCGCCGATGCCACCCGAAAATAGGGCAACAATGAAAAGTGCACGAATGAGAACAGGGTCAATCTCAAAGTATTCGCCGAGACCCGTGCAAACACCGGCAAGAATTTTTCCACGAGAGGAGAGGTATAATTTTTTCTTCATGTGAATGACGATTGCGATTGAGCGAGAATTGCCAATAGCAAAAGTATAGCGCAACCTCTCAAATTATGTTTCAAGTGTTTTGAAACGGACGGAAAAAGCCAAACACTGCGCCGCAAATGCCGCCCAAAATGTGTGCAAATTCTGAGATGTTGTTCTGCTCAAAACTGTTTATCACTTCCCGCCCGAGATAGAGCAAAACCACCAGAATGAACGTGAGCGGAATTTCGCCCTGCCTAAAATTGACAAACGACGAAAGCAAAATCATCATAAACACGACGCCGCTTGCGCCCATCAATCCTGTTGAAAAGAAAAGGTTGTTCAAAATGGCGGTTACAAACGCAGTGATGAGAATTTGAATTAAGAGCGACTCTGAGCCGTATTTTTCTTCGAGCAATCCGCCCAAAAGCAAAATGAACGAGAAGTTTGAAAGGAGGTGCGTCCAATCGGCGTGCCCTAAGATGTGCGAAAATAAACGCAAGTAGGTCAGGGGATTAAGCCAACTTTGATTCGGCGCGGTCGCACAAAAGGTTTTTGCAAACCAGCCGCCCGTGATTGAACTGACAACCATCACGCCGACGCACAGAAATGTGAAGGTCAGAACGACGGGCGCATTGTAAGTAATTTTCATTAGTTTTGCTGTTTCGTTTTTAGAAAAAACAAGATGCCAATACTTGAACACTCCACATATCAGCCGCCCGCGTGGTGGCTTTCGGGCGGACACTTGCAGACTATCATTCCCGCGCTCTTTCGTAAAGTCGATTCAAGCCCTTACACGCGCGAGCGCATCGCAACGCCCGACGGCGATTTTCTCGACCTCGATTGGCTCTATGCCACAACGAATACCCCATCGCGCAAACTTGCTATCATTTCGCACGGCTTGGAGAGCAATTCGCATCGCCCTAATGTGGTCGGAATGGCGCGTGCGTTTTCGCTTTGCGGCTACGACGCATTAGCGTGGAACTTTCGCGGCTGTTCAGGTGAGCCGAACCGCCTACCACGCGCGTATCACAGCGGCGCAACTGAAGATTTACACACCGTTCTCGAGCACGCCGCAACAAACGAACGGTATGACGAAATTTATCTGATTGGATTTAGCCTTGGCGCAAATTTAACGCTCAAATACTTGGGCGAACAAGCGCAGGCAATTTCTCCCAAAGTCAAAAAAGCCGTTGTGCTTTCCGTGCCGTGCGACCTTGACGCAAGTTCGAGACAAATTTCACGCTTCTCGAATCGGCTCTATGAACAACGTTTTTTGAAATCGCTCCGAGAGAAAATCGAGCAAAAAGCCAAACTGTTTCCAAACGAAATTTCGCTTGAACCCTATCTCAAAAAACAAATCAAAACCTTGCGCGACTTCGACAACTGCTACACCGCACCCTTGCACGGCTTCGAGAGTGCCGAAGATTATTACGCCAAATGCAGTTCGAAGCAATTTATTCCGCTCATCACGATTCCGACCTTGATTCTTAATGCAAAGAACGATGTTTTTCTCGCCCCTTCATGCTATCCATTTGACGAAGCCAAAGCAAGCGATACAGTTTTTTTGGAAACGCCTGAATCAGGCGGACATTTGGGATTTATCACAGAGGCGCAAGCGCACGGCTTTTATTGGTCGGAAATGCGCGCCTTGGGCTTTGTTGAAAGCCGAAACAACATTTTTAATGAGTAACGAGTAATGAGGAATGAGTAACGAAGCAGGAAACTGCGGAACGACAAGGCAATGCTTCACTATTCATTATGATGGATTTCTTACTGCGCTCACAATCACCAACGCATCAGCAATGAAGAACGAGCAAGGGAGCAATGAAACTATGCGGTCATGTATCGTGAAAAGTTTTCAACGGTTCGACGAATCCACAAAATACAAAGCCGTTGCGGTATGCTGACTTATGCTGTTATCCGAAGGAAATTTCCTACCAAATTTTTTCAAACAAATTTTGTAGTATTAGCGCTCTTTTTAATCCAACCTCTAACAATTCTAATTCTGGTATGACCGCATCAAGCAAAACCACTATGCTCCTTCAAGTGATTAAGCGCGATAAGAGCGTTGCACCGTTTAATCAAAGCAAAATCACGAATGCCATTTTCAAGGCAGGGCAAGCTACAGGCGAGTTCGGTGCAGAAGTTGCGCAACATCTTTCCGATGAGGTTGTGAAAATTCTCGAGCAAAAGTTTGAAGCTGAACCACCATCCGTTGAGCAGATTCAAGACCTTGTAGAGACGGTGCTTATCAAGGAAAATTGGGCGAAGACCGCCAAAGCCTACATTCTTTACCGAAACGAGCGCGCAAAAATTCGCCGTCAGAAGAAGCCAGTGCCGCCTGAAGTCAAAAAG
>CALGMC010000278.1 GCA_937959145.1 uncultured Chlorobiales bacterium | reverse complement strand
CAGATGTCAACTTTTAGCTCTTAACTTTTTTGCTTGGAGTGGGCGTCATTTTATCGTAGGTCGCTTGCTTTGAGTTCTCGCGTCCAGAGCGGATTCCCATCTTTGCTGTAAATCGTGATGGTCAGGACGCGCTCGTTTTGCTTTCCCGAAAATTTCAAGATGCCGAAGTTGTGCTCGGTAACGATGGTTTCAGGAACGCGATGTGCGTTCTCTTCTTTTGCGGCATTGACACTGACGCCCGAAGTGAGCGGCGAGACCGTAAGGTCGTAAAGCGGATAAGTGCCGATGCGGTTTAGTTTGGAGAGTTCAGTGTGGTGTCGGTCGCCGTCTAAAAAAATGACGCCTTTAATGCCTTCATCGGTAATAGCTTGAATGAGGCGGGCTTTTTCTTCGGGTGCAATGTTCTCGTAGGTTTCATATTTGGCGACGCTGTTCAAGACTTGTCCGCCAATCGCAATGAGTTTGAACGTGGCTTTGCTGGTAACGAGGGCGTCAATCAGCCATTGAAATTGGGCTTCTCCGAGAATGGTGCGCGTTTGGGTTTTGCGCGCGTTGGGCGTGCGGTTGTATCGGTTATCCAATAAAAAAATTTCCACATCGCCCCATTGGGCTTGTCCTGTAATGCCGTTCAAGCCGGCGACGCCGTAGGCAGGATTCCCCCAAAAGAGTTTGAAGGCTTCGAGCGTCGTTTCTTTGTTCCAGAAACTGCGGTCGTGGTCGTTTGGACCGTAGTCGTGGTCGTCCCAAATGGCGTAGTGATGTGTGGAGGCAAGAAGGGGTTGCAGTTCGGGAAGGGAGCGCGCATGCGTATAGCGGTGCAAGATGCCTTCGCGCGTGTTCCAATCGGGTTCGCGCAGGTAGATGTTATCGCCAAGCCAGAGCATCACATCGGGCTTTTTGGAAAAGATGGATTTGAAGATGTCGTAATTACTGCCGTAGCCGCGTCCGGGACGGTCGTATTGTTCTTCGTTGGCGTAGTAGCAAGAGCCAATGGCAATCGTAAATTCGGGTGGGTCGGTGCGCCACAGCCAAAGCGGTTGCGTCTGAAATTCTAACGGATAAGGACGCTCGACTTTCTGTCCGTTAATGTAAAGCGCATATTCGTAGCGGCGACCGGGTTCAACTTTGTTGGCAATGGCTTTCGCCGTAAATGCCGTGTGTTTGTTCGTGTAAATTTCTTCGGTTGTGAATTTCTGTTCAGGCTTACCTTTTTCCCAGTATTCAAACTTAACTTTGGCTTGCGATTTGGTTTGAACCCACAAAAGTGTTTCTTTCATGTCGCTGTAGCCGAGCATCGGACCTGACTGCAACAGTTCGGCTTGTGCCAAAAGAAGAGACGCATGAACAAGGAGGAAAAACGATAGAACGATATTTTTCATTGGTGATAACGGAATGATTGATGCCGAAAGTTACTTACAGCCCGCATAAGCTGAAAGCCTGCGTGGTTAAACTTCTGTAAATTTTCAGAGATTGCGCGGCTTCTGCGAAAGAACATCTGAACCAAAACAACACACATGCTCTCATACATCAAAGCCAAACCAATTAAAACACTCCTGTTTGAGGATTTCATCAACACCATTCCGCCTGCGCCACATTACGACGACGGAAAGTGGCTCATTGAATTGATTGCGCGACTTCGCCCCAATAAAGAAGAGACAAGCGACGACGCCGCAAGACGACTATCGGAACTGATTCAAGTTCTGAGAAAGTCGCCCGAAACGCTGGCTAAGTTTAAGGCATATTTGAGTTTTCAAATTGAGACGCGCAATCATGTTCGGCTCTTCACCGAAGAAGGCGTGAGCGTGCGTCCGAGTTTTTTTGCGGAAGTCTTGGGGCGTTTGGGCGAAAAAATTTTGCCGCCGCTCTACAACCCGACAGAACTTGCCGATTTTCTCGATGCCTGTTTTTCTGAACGCACCGACCACTTGTGGGTGAAAGCCATTCCGAATGCGCTATGGCTCGAACTCTGGCAACTGCTCATCCGCAATGGCGTGCCAACCGCAGTCAACGTGTTTGAACTATCGGTATTGCAATCCATACTTGTTCTTTCGCACCGCATTAGCGCAATGGGCTTAGAGCCTGACCTCATGAAGCGAATTCCTCCTATTGAACACCATGCCTCGCCCTTCCTCGAGATGGACACAGAAGTCGGAAACTATGTCGAGATGTATCAAAAACGATTGATGAAGTCTGATGAAATCACCGACGAGATGCTTCGCGCCCAATATGAACGCGCCATGAACGCAATTGGCAAAACCATGGATTGCTTAGAACAAGTGCAAGAAAATCAAGCCGTGCAGGGCGTCAGTTTGAGATTAGTGTATTTGCTTTATCGGATTCGTCGTGCTGTGAACCGAAAGAAAACGCTCATGCGCTTGCTTTCCCCGTTTGACCGCACCAATCAAGCTATGCTGGCAATTTCGCTCTTCAAAGAGTTGGTGCGCGACATCAACTCGAGCCACGACTTGAAAGAGCATTTCGCCGAAAACACCAGCCTTTTGGCTTACAAAGTCGCTGAGCACACCAGCTCCGCCGGCGAGCACTACATTACCACATCGCGCAAAGAGTATTGGGATTTTTTGGTCGATGCGATGGGCGGCGGATTCATTATCGCCTTCACAAATTGGGTCAAATTTCTGATTTCATACTTGAACGCCGCACCGTTAGTTAGCGGATTTCTCTATGGTCTGAACTACGCAGGGAGTTTTTTGACGATGTATGTCTTTCACTTTTCGTTGGCAACCAAACAGCCTGCGATGACGGCTTCCGCCTTAGCACGCTCGCTCGATGCGACGGATTCAAGCAATCATAACCTTGAAAACACGGCAGACTTAATCACGAAAATTTCGCGCAGTCAATTCGCGGCGTTTTTGGGCAATCTTGCCGTTGTGTTGCCGCTTGCCTTCTCGCTGTCATGGATTTGGTATTTCATTTCAGGCTCACACATCGCCACCGAAGAAAAAGCCTTTTACACGATTGCGTCATTCAATCCTTTTACAACCTTGACCGTTTTTTACGCCGCGCTCACAGGCGTCATTCTTTATCTTGGCAGTTTCGTTTCAGGCTACTGCGATAACTTCGTGATGTATGGACAGTTGCATGAGCGAATCCGCACCCATCGCTTTTGGCGAAAGTATATCAAGGAAAAAACGCTCGATAAAATCGGCAAGTATTTAGAACAAAATCTCGGCGGAATTGTCGGCAATCTTTTTTTAGGATTTGCGCTCGGCTTGACGCCCATTTTGGGACAAATCACAGGGCTTCCGATTGATGTGCGACACGTCACCATCGCGGGCGGCGGCTCTGCCATTGCCTTTGCCGCGATTTGGAATCAACTTTCCGCGCTGAACATTATCGTTACCCTCTTCGGCGTCTTTTGTGTGGGATTGATGAACTTTCTGGTCAGTTTCGGTCTCTCGCTCACGCTGGCGATTAGTTCGCGCCGCGTTGATTTCAAGGACAGTCGCGCATTGATTGGCATGGTCGCTCATCGCTTCAAAACGAACCCGATGCAGTTTTTCTTTCCGCCAAAGTCGAGTGCAGGTGAGTCGGGCGAAGTAGCCTTGCAGAAGGCGACATAGGGAAAGTGAATAATGAATAATGAATAGTGAATAGTGAATAGTGAGTAGTGAGTGGTGAAGAATGAAGAGTGAATGATGAATAGTGAAGAATGACTTGCTTCCCGTTACTCGCTTCTCACTACTCATTCCTCATGAGTCTGTCATTCCGAACGCAAGTGAGGAATCCACAAATAATGAATCGTGAGTAGTGAAGAATGGAGAATGGCTCGCTTCTCGTTCCTCACTACTCACTACTCATTAGAACTGGATTCTTCGCTTCGCTCAGAATGACGAGTTAATGAATAATGAAGAGTGAAGAGTGAAGAATGACTTGCTTCCCGTTCCTCACTACTCATTACTCATTCCTCATTACTCATTCCTCATTAGAGCGTCCTTGTCGGCGGTGGCGTGCGCGACGCCTTAGACCTGCGCCAACGCGAGTTGTTTCCGCCTGCTATCCCCTTTTGCATCATCATTTTTTTTTCATTCCACTTTTTTAATTTTGCACTCGTTGTCTTTTGTTGTGCCGTTCCCTCATGCAAACGGGGCACATTAGGAAACGGCAACTTGATTCCTCTGCCCCTCAACCACATTTTGGAGAAACTCATGAAAGAGATGGATTCATCTT
>CALGMC010000277.1 GCA_937959145.1 uncultured Chlorobiales bacterium | reverse complement strand
CTTTCTTCCGCCAATTCCATCAACATTGCGCGGCTCATTCCGCAGATGTTCTATTACCTTCGCGCGTATTCGCAGTTGCATCACAGCCTGCTTTCAAAGCCTCTCATCTTTTCCGTGCCGAGCGGAAACTTCGGCAACCTTACGGCAGGACTTTTCGCAAAGCGCATGGGCTTACCTGTTTCAAAATTTATTGCCGCCACAAACCAAAACGACATTGTGCCAAAGTTTTTAGCCAGCGGTCAATTCGAGCCAAAGCCGTCAGTTCAAACGCTTTCAAATGCGATGGACGTTGGCAACCCCAGCAACTTTGCGCGTATGCTCGAACTTTATGGCTCAGTTGAAAAAATGCGTGAAGATATTTTCGGCGCAAGTTTTACCGACGCGGAAACATTAGAAGGCATGCGCGAAATGTATTGCCGCTACGAATACATTGCAGAACCACATACAGCAATTGGGTATCTGGGATTAGAGCAATATCGAAGCGTTGTCGGTTACAACAATGTAGGAATTGTTTTAGCCACCGCCCATCCCGCAAAATTTCTGGATGCGATTACAGAAGCAGGCTTAAAAGCCCCTGCCATTCCTGAACGCTTGGCGCAAGCATTCAAAAAGTCGAAGCAGTCAACTTTGTTGCCGAATGATTTTTCCGCATTGAAGGCGTTTTTGATGTCGCTATAAATCGTATCAATTCAAATCGAACTGCAGCTCCGAGAACATTCGATAAACGCCATTCTCGCGCTCGATGAGTTCGTCGTGCGTGCCGACTTCGACCACTTCGCCATTTTGAACGACGATAATCTTATCTGCCGTGCGCACAGTTGAAAGGCGATGCGCAATGATGAACGACGTTCGTCCTTGCATTAAGGTTTCGAGCGCGTCTTGAACGAGTTTTTCCGATTCAGAGTCGAGCGAACTGGTGGCTTCGTCTAAAATGAGAATCGCAGGATTTTTCAGGATAGCACGCGCAATGGCAACGCGCTGACGCTGTCCGCCCGAAAGTTTAATGCCGCGCTCACCAACAACAGTTTTGTAGCCTTCGGGAAAACTCGTGATGAACTCGTGTGCGTGCGCTTTTTTCGCCGCCTCGATGATTTCGGCTTCGCTCGCAGTTGGGTTGCCGTAGGCGATATTCTCAAAAATAGTTCCGCCGAAGAGCATCACATCTTGCGGCACGATTGCCATTTGGCGACGCAGTTCCGAGAGCGCATACTCGCGAGCGTCTTTGCCATCGATTAAAATTCTGCCGCTATCGGGTTTGTAGAATTGCAAGAGAAGCGAGACAAGGGTTGATTTCCCCGCACCGCTTTTTCCAACAAACGCCACACGCTCGCCCGCCTTGACTTCAAAGGAGATATTTTTCAAGACTGTAATTTCCTTGCGCGCAGGATAACTGAACACCACATTTTCAAACTTCACATCGCCACGCACACGCATCGACGATTTCGCGTTGAGTTCAATCGGTTCAGGCGTTTCGCGCAAAATTTCTCGGACGCGCTCGGTCGCGCCTAAGGCTCTTTGCACTTGGCTGTAAAGCTCGGCGAAACTGCCCATCGCTGCACCGACAAAGGTTGTGTAAAGAATAAACGAAGTGAGTTCGCCAACTGTGAGTTCGCCTGCTTGCACGATTTTCGCGCCAACCCAAAGCACCAAGACAATCGCACCGAATAGCCCAAAAATGATAAACGAGATGAACGCCCCGCGATACTTCGCGCCCTTCAAAACCGTTTGCAAGAAAAAGTCAATGCTGGTTCGATATCGATTCACCTCGTAGCCTTCGTTGGCAAAGGCTTTGACGTTGGTAATCCCTTGCAAGGTTTCTTCAACAATCGTGTTAGTGTCGGCGAGTTTATCTTGTGCTTGACGCGAGAACTTGCGAATTTTTCTGCCGAAGAAAACCGCAATCGCAATCAAAACAGGGAACGAGGAAAGCATCACGAGCGAGAGTTGCGGCGAGGTTACGAAAATCAACACAATGCCGCCAATGAGAATCGCTGTTTGGCGCAAGAGTTGCGCGAGCGTTGCTGTAAGCACATCTTGAATTTGCGATAGGTCAGCCGCAATTCGGCTGGTGAGTTCGCCGACGCGACGATTAGCGAAAAACGACATCGGCAAGGAAATCATCGTTTGGTAAGTGTCTTTTCGCAAGTCCGCAAGGCTTCGCTCGCCGACTTCCACAAACCAAATCGATTGCACAAACGAAAACACGGCTTGAAGCGCAAGCGCAAGAATTAAAATCAACGCGATTGAGTCGATATCGCCGAAAAGCCCATCGTTGTTTCCCGATAGCGCACCATCGACCAACTTGCCCGTGATGTAAGGAAACACCAACCCCAACAGGCTTGAACACAACAGTGCCACAAGCGCGAGCACAAACTTTGCCTTGTAGGGCGAAAGGTAGCGAAAGAGTTCAGCGACTTGTCTAAGAGATTCTTTGGTGAGTTTCGCTGGCGGAAGGTCTTCTTCTGACGTGCGTCTGTATCGTGCCATTGGTGTTTAATTTTCTTGAAGATACAATCAATCTGGCTCAACGGAGCAAGGCTTTCACGAGCAACTCAACATCTAAACCGAGCGTCGAGTTTTTTGCATAAAACACATCGAGCGATTCCTTATCAAGATGTTTGTTTTTTTGAAGCGACCACAAACTCCACACGCCAAGTTTTCCGACAAACACACCACCTTTTGAATAACCATTGAACGATTCCGCCGCGCCAATCCAAGTTTTTTGATTCGTCATGACTTGCCAAAGCGATTTGAAAATATGCTTATGTCCAACAAGAAATATCACAGGCGAAAGCAAAAGCATTATCGGCGCGAGAGCAAGGTCAAAAAGGCGTTTGCCAAGTTGGCGCGATTTGTGCGAAAGGTTGAACTCGACATCGGCAAGCGGCACGCTCGAAGCCAATTCATCAATCGCACCTTTGCCAATCATTACGTCCATGCCTTGTGGCACGATTTTGAAATCCATCGCGCGAGCGTTGCACCGCGTAATCGCGCTCAAGACTTGTGTGTTCGTCAAAGCAGGCGAAACGAAAATCAGTTCGCTAATCCGATTGATGCGCGTAATTTCATCAATGTTTTCAAGGCTTCCGAGCACACTTCCTGCGGGCAAGGTTTCCGAACCAAATTCATCTGTGGCGATAAATCCGACGATGTTGTAGTTCTTGCCGACTTCGTTCAAAAGTTTTTCCGCCACTTGTTTGGCGACTTCCTCTGTGCCGACAATCGCCACGCGCTTTTCAGGCTCGAACGCGCCACTGAAACTCCGCTGAATCATCACCCTTGCCAAAAGTCGCCACCCAAACACCAACGCAAAGAGCATCAAGTAAGAAAATCCAAGTCCTGCACGCGAAAAGGCAACCGCCTTGAAAAAAAAGTTGAACGTCGAAGAAACTGCAAAGCCTGTGAGCAAGGCAGGAAAGAGTTTTTTGAGCGAATAAGTATAGCCTTCGCGATATTGCCCAAACGACACAAACGCCAAGAGTTGAACCACCACATACACAGGCAACGCAAACTCCAAAAACGCTTCGGGATACTCATCGAACTTCCACTTGAAGCCAACCAAGCACGAAACCACCACGCACAGCGCATCAATCATCGGAACATACAGGCGCGCAAAGAGCCGCCGCAAAAACGCCAGCGACGCACGCGCATAAATGCCCGCTATTAAAATCGCTTCAAACCACTTCGACGAAGCGTAATACTTCCGCACGAAAATGAGCATCGCTTCATAAAACTGCACCACATAATTGAAACTCATTTTCTTCGCGCTCTCGCCTTTGTAGTGAATGATTTGCGTGCCAGGGTAGTAGTAAATTTTCCAGCCTGCTTGCTTAATGCGATAACACCAATCCAAATCTTCGCCATACATAAAAAACGCCTCGTCAAAGAGTCCGACCGTTTCCAACACTTCGCGGCGCAAAAACATAAATGCGCCCATCAAGGCATCGACTTCGTAAGTCTCTTCGGTTGAAAGATAGGTGAGATTGTATCGCGCAAAGCGTTTGCTCTTTGGAAAGAGCCGCGAAAGCCCAACAATTTTGTAGAACGACACTTCGGGACTTGGGAAACTTCTTCGGCAAGAAAGTTGAAATGTGCCATCTGCATTGAGCAATTTGCACCCTGCCGCGCCGATTTTTTCATCGGTTTTCATAAAGGCAATCATCTTTTCTAAGGTGTCTTCTTGCAGGAGCGTATCGGGGTTGAGCACAAGCACAAACTCGCCTTTGCACAAACGCAGGGCTTGATTATTGGCTTTGCCGAAACCAAAATTTTCTTTGTTCAAAATCAAGTGAATGTTTGGCGCGTTGAACTTCGCTTTGAGCATCGATTGCGTGCCGTCGACGGAGTTGTTATCGACGACGAAAATTTCACCGTCGATGTTCTGCATCGCTTTTAGCACGGAGTAAAGGCACTGCTCCAAAAACTCCTTGACGTTGTAACTGACAATGACGATGGAAAGCGTCATGGAATCGGTTGGTTTCTCGGTTGAAGCACAGCGGCGCAAGCGTAAAGTTCAAGCCACTCGATATCGAGTTTGAAGCGAATGTTCGCAACATGTGTCAGCGCATAGACGGCGGTAAAATAGCACAGCGTTAAGGCGAGCGAGATAGCAAAATGTCGATTGAGTTTCCACAGCCTTATCATTCCCCAAAAGAGCAACACATTGAGCACAACAACGGGCAAAACACGCACCAACAAAAATTGAAGCGACATCTGCTCGAAATATCGTGGCGGAAATAGCCAATAAAGCGTTGCCTGCCAAATTGTTTTTTGTGCGTAAAGCATCGGCTTGGCTTGAACGGCTTCGAGAAAGGCACTTTTGTAGTGTGCTTCCATCGCCACATCGCCAAGTTTTTGGTGAAGTGAGTTTAATTGTTGGATTTTTTCAGAGTCAATAAACTCGAATTGATTAAGTCCGTTGTTGTCAGGAAGCAAGCCGACGTAAAGGTTCATATAAAATGGCGATTTCGTTGGAATGATTTTTTCAAACGCAAGCCAGTTGCGTGCGGTCCAAATTGCAATCGGCAGAAGCATCAGCGCGAAAACAAGCATCAGCGATTTTATGCGCAAGCGCAGCATCAGCGCAAGGCTAACGGCAATCGGCACGAGAGCGGTCGGCTGTGTGAGCACCAGCGTTCCTGAAAGCAATCCAAACGCCGCAAGTC
>CALGMC010000276.1 GCA_937959145.1 uncultured Chlorobiales bacterium | reverse complement strand
GCACTTTCAATTACACTAAAATCATTTTCACAAAACCAATGTATCGAGTTGCTATTCTGGGTGCGACGGGGCTGGTGGGTCGCACGATGATTCAAGTTCTTGAAGCGCGCCAGTTTCCTGTGAGCGACCTTGTGTTGCTTGCCTCTGAAAAATCGGCAGGCGAGCAAATCGTGTTCAAAAACAAAGCCTATACGGTTCAAACGCCGTCGAAGGAAATTTTTGAGACGGTTGATATCGCGCTCTTTTCGGCGGGAGCGAGCGTGAGCAAAGTGTGGGCAAAGGTTGCCGCCGATGCAGGCGCAATCGTCATTGATAATTCTTCGGCGTTCCGAATGGAGCCAAATGTTCCGCTCGTGGTGCCCGAAGTCAATCCCGAAAAAATTTTTACATCGGAAGGAAGCATTGCGCCGATTATTGCGAATCCAAACTGTTCGACGATTCAAATGGTCGTGGTCTTGAAGCCACTTCACGACGCCTATCGCATTAAGCGCGTGGTGGTGTCGACCTATCAGTCTGTAACAGGCAAGGGCAAAAAAGGATTAGAGGCGTTGGAAGCGGAAATTGCAGGAAAGAAATTTGAAACTTACACGCACTTTCACCCGATTGCCTTCAATGTGGTGCCGCAAGTCGACGAGTTCACCGAGAACGGCTACACGAAAGAGGAAATGAAGATGATAAACGAGACGAAAAAAATCATGGGCGACGAGTCGATTGAAGTGTCGCCGACGACGGTGCGTGTGCCTGTTTATGGCGGACACAGCGAGGCGGTCAATATCGAGTTTGAAAAGCCGTTTGAACTTGCCGATGTATTCCGATTGCTTGAACAAGCCGAAGGGGTAACGGTGGTGGATAATCCTGCGGAACGCAAGTATCCGTTGCCGATTGAAGCCTACGGCAAAGACGATGTGTTTGTCGGACGGATTCGGCGAGATTTATCGCGAGAAAATGCCTTGAACTTGTGGATTGTGTCGGATAACTTACGCAAAGGTGCGGCGACAAACGCCGTGCAAATTGCCGAAAAATTGGTCGGCAAACTTGAACCAAAAACCCTTTCAGTTTAGGCTTAACTTCGGTTGAGTGAAATCATCGCGGCTGGATTTTTTGAGAAGCATCGGAGCGTTGTTTCAAAGAATTTCAATTCAAATTAAACCCACGTGCTTCACACACGATTCAAAGAAAAAACGCAGGAACTGCTCGAGAGGGTGCGCGCCGATTTGGTTTCGCGTCGCTACGAAGTTCGATTGGTGAAAATCAATTCTCCCGTTACGCGCCTTAAACTTATTGCGCAGTTCGCTCAATTGGCAGAAGAGCGAGGGGTAAAAGTGAGAGAGTTGTATCTCAGCCCGCGTCTTGCGGTAATGCCACAGTTGGAACGGGAAATTCAGCGTGCGAAAGAAAAAGTCGATGTTATTTGTGTCAATGGGTTCGATACGGTCGGGCAGGAGTCGCCGAGCGCAGACCACATTATTGTGCTCTTAGACCAGTTTGCCAAAGATGTGGTGCGCTTGCCCGTTCCTGTCATCTTTTGGCTTCCGAATTTCATCGTCGACCTTGCCTACGACAAAATTCCCACGTTTTGGAAACTCGTCTCATCGAATCTCTTTGAATTTCAGTTAGAGCAACACATATTTGAAGTTGAAGCCGAGCGAGCGGCATCGGGATTTCAAGAAACGTCAGATGTGCGCAAAAAGCGCATTGCGCGATTGGAAGAGCAGGTCGAGGAAATCCGAGAACTCGCTGGGCGCACTTCGCCCGAACACGCCCCAATCTTACTCGTGCTCGCGCACAGCTACTTCGACGACAAGCAGTATGAAAAGGCTTATGAAGTCTATACCGAAGTCTTGGCGCATCTTGAACACACGACCAACGCCGCAAGTCGCGCAACGGTTCTACACAGCATCGGTTGTATTTATCACATTTGGGGTGTGTATGATAAAGCCCTCAATCACTACCGCGAAAGCCTCGCCGCGCGCCGTAAACTCTCCGACATTGAAGGCATGGCGCAAACCATGCACCGACTCGGAATGCTCTATCAAGATTTGGGAGAATTCGATAAGGCGATTGACTTCTTTAATCAAAGCATCGAACAGTGCAAACTGCTGGATAGCACGAGCGGAATTGCTGACAATCTTCTGCATCTTGGAATGATTCACGAAGAGGTGGGATTGCACTCAAAAGCCGTTGAAAAATATCGTGAAGCCTTCGAACTCTATCGCAAAAAGCATCAATCGCGCAACATGGCGATTGCCTTGTTCTACACAGGGCGCGTCTATTATGAGCGCGATTTGCCCAAAGAAGCCGTCAAGTTTTTCATTACCGCAAAAGCCATCTTCGAGTCAATCCACTCCGATTATTATCATATCGTCGCACAATACTTGGAATCCATTAAGCAGGGCATTGGTGAAGACGAGTACGAACGGCTTTGCGAAGAAGCACGGCGACCTGCGCTGAAAAAAAATCATCCTTAAAGCCCGTGTGAAGAAATCAATCGTCCAAAAAACTGAACAACGATGAAGCGAGCCATTTATCCCGGAACATTCGACCCCTTCACCAACGGACACATCGACATTTTAGAACGCGCAAGCAACCTCTTTGATGAAATCATCATCGCCGTTGCGGTCAATTCGCAAAAGAAACCCATGTTTTCTGCCGAAGAGCGCGCCGAAATGATTAAAGAATGTGTGGCGGAATATCCAACGGTCAAAGTCGATACGCTACACTCGGGGTTGCTCATTGACTATGCGCGCCAAAAGCAAGCGGTCGCTATTATTCGTGGGTTGCGTCAGGTTGCCGACTTTGAATACGAGTTTCAAATCGCGTTGATGAATCGGCATCTGTGTCCTGAAATCACAACGGTCTTTCTCATGCCGAATGAAAAATATACTTACCTCACTTCGTCTATCATTCGCGAAGTTGGCGCACTGGGGGGCGACATTTCCGACTTTGTGCCGAAACCCGTCTTAAAGCGATTGAAGGCACGCATCGGTGTGTAGAACGCTTCGCAACATTCGCGCTCAACCCTCAAACCACTCGGCACGGAACACTTCATCAAGGGCTTTGACACAATCATGCATCTCCGACTCCGTGAGCGTGAGCGGCGGCAAAAGCCGAATTACATTCGTATTCGTTGCGTTAATGATAATGCCTTTCGCGAGCATCTTCGACACATAGTAACTCGCATCGCGCGAAGTGGAAATGCCAATCATCAAGCCGTATTGACGCACCGCACGAATTTGAATGTGTTTGCACGAAAGGGTGAGCAGTTCCGCTTTGAACTGTGCGCCCAGTTCGCTTGCGTGTTGAAGTAGATTTTTTTCTTCGAGTTCCTCAATGAGCGCAAGTCCTGCGGCGCATGCGACGGGGTTGCCCCCGAACGTTGTGCCGTGAATGCCTTTGGTGAAAGCCTCCGCAACACGCGCATTTCCGATAATCGCGCCGAGTGGCAATCCGCCGCCAATCGGCTTTGCGGCGCATATCACATCAGGCAAAACGGCGAAATGTTCATAACTGAAAAATTTTCCTGTTCTGCCAACGCCCGCCTGCACTTCATCGGCAACGATGAGAAAATCATGCTTCGCACGAAGGCTGTTCAAGCGAGTGAGAAACGCCTCTGAAAGTCCGCAAATGCCGCCTTCGCCTTGCACATATTCAACAAACACGGCGGCGGTTTTATCCGAGACTTTCCGCTCTAAATCATCAACATCGTTAAAGTTGATATAGCCTGTTTCGGGGAGCAGAGGCTCAAAGCCGTCGTGATATTTGGCTTTGGCAGTCAGGGTAACGGCGCCGTAGGTTCTGCCGTGAAAGCCATTCGTCAGTGAAAGCAGTTGTTTTTTTTCAGATGAAAATTGCGATGCCCATTTGCGAGCCAGTTTCATTGCGCCCTCAATGGCTTCCGCGCCGCTGTTGCAAAAAAAGACCTTTGAAAATCCTGTGAGCGCGAGCAACTTTTCGGCAAGTTTGAACTGCGGCTCGAGCATGAAGAGGTTCGAGGTGTGAATGACTTTTTTGGCTTGTTCGGTGATGGCGTTCAGAACGCGCAAGTTGCCGTAGCCAAGCGCATTGACGCCGATGCCCGCAATCATATCGAGAAATTTGCGACCATCTTTGGCGAAAAGGTAGTTGCCTTCGCCGTGAGAAATTTCAATCGGAAGACGCGAATAAGTGTGAAAGAAAAGTTCAGATTCTCTTTCAAGCGTGAGTGGGTGTTCGGTAAGTGCGGTGTTCATCATCGAGAAAGATTGACAGTTTGAAAAAGATGCAAGAGCGAAATTTTTATGAGAAAATTCAAAGAAGCGACTTCATTTGTTTTGACGCAAGAGACTTTGCCACTTGGCAAGTTGTTTTTTGACTTCTTTCGGCGAGGTGCTTCCTGCCGATTTTTTGCGTGCGGGCGATTTTTCAGGATTGAGAAACTCAAACACATCGTCGTCAAAGACGGGCGAAAAATTGTGCAAAACTTTCAGATGCAAATCGGGCAAGAGAAGATGATGGTCGGCGCAATAAGCCACGACTTTCCCAACAATCTCGTGTGCCTCGCGAAACGGAACGCCTTTTCTGACCAGATAATCGGCAAGTTCAGTTGCGGTTGAGTAATCGCGGAAAACCGCGCTACGCATTTGAGCGGTGTTAAATTCGGTCGCACGAATCATGGAGTCGAAGATTTCTAAACACTGCTTCGTGGTATCGAAGGCGTCGAGCATGGGCGATTTATCTTCTTGCATATCGCGATTGTAGGCAAGCGGCAAGCCTTTCATCGTCGTGAGAATGTTCATCAAAGCACCATAGACTTTGCCTGTTTTTCCGCGCACGAGTTCTGCCATGTCGGGGTTTTTCTTTTGCGGCATAATGCTACTGCCCGTTGTGAAAGCGTCGCCAATCGTAATGAAACTGAACTCTTGCGACGACCACAGCACCCACTCTTCGGCAAGGCGCGAAAGATGCATGGACGTAATCGCACAAGCGGAAATAAACTCGATGATGTAGTCGCGGTCGCTGACGGCATCAATGCTGTTGGTGAGAATGTCGGAAAAGCCTAATGTTTTTGCAGTTTTACGGCGGTCAATCGGAATGGGCGTTCCGCCAAGTGCCGCCGCGCCGAGCGGCGAGACGTTCATTCGCGAAAGCGCGTTCTGAAAGCGAGATTTATCGCGTTCAAACATCTCGATGTAAGCAAGAAGATGATGCGAAAGCAAAATCGGCTGTGCGCGTTGCAAATGGGTGTAGCCGGGCATTACAACTCCAAAATGCGTTTGGCTTTGCTCGAGCAAACTGCGTTGAAGTTGACGCAACTGTTCTAAAAGCACTTGAATGGCGGAGCGAAGCCATAGCCGCTCGTCGGTAGCGACTTGGTCGTTGCGACTGCGTGCCGTATGCAATTTGCCCGCTACGCTTCCGATTTTTTCATGAAGCCGCTGTTCAATCGCCATGTGAATATCTTCCTGACCGTTCTCGAAGTTGAAAATGCCTTCGTCAATTTCTTTTTCAATTTCGCGCAAGCCACGCCCAATTTGATTGGCTTCTGACGGCGCAATGATGCCTTGTTGCGCCAACATTTCCACATGCGCCAAACTGCCTGCAATATCTTCGTGATAGAGTCGCTTATCGAGGTTAATGGACTTGGAGAAGTCAAAGGCGAGTGTGTTTAATTCTTCTTTGAACCTGCCACCCCAAAGTTTTTGATTGGCTTTCTGTTTGGAGGTGTGTTTTTTGGCTTTGCTCATTGTGAACTGCAAGTTGAGTTTGAGCGAAAATACATCTTCGAGTCGAACTTATCTTCAAATCAAACTTACCGTCAAATCAAACTTCGCCGAATCCGTCTTCAAAGAGTTTAGTAATCTCGCGCGCGGCGTCTTCTTCATCAACGCCGTTGAAGCGGAGTTTGAGTTTCGTGCCTTTCGGTGCGGCAAGCATCATCACGCTGATGATAGACTTTGCGTTCACTTCAATGCCGTCTTTCTCGATGAAGAAGTCGGATTTGAATTTTGCGGCAAGTTTGACGAGGGCGGCGGCAGGGCGCGTATGCAAGCCTGCTTTATTGACGATGGTAACTTCGCGAGTAATCATGTGGCTTCATGGATTTTTTCCCACAACAGCGTTTTGAGCGCGTCCAATCCTTGCTGGGCAACGCTGGAAATCGGGACGACTTTCACGCCACGAAACTTCGGCAATACAAAACCTTCAGGCGCGATGTCCATTTTTGAAATCACTACGACTTTCGGCTTTTCGGCTAAGATGGGACTAAATTTTTTGAGTTCAGTTGTAAGAATTTTGTATTCGCCTTTAAGGTCGGCACTGTTTGCGGGGAGCAGAATCGCTAAAACCTTTGTGCGCTCGATGTGTTTGAGAAATTTCAAGCCTAAGCCTTTGCCTTCGGACGCCCCCTCAATGATGCCGGGAATATCTGCCATAACGAAAGACTTGTATTCTTGATAGCGCACAATGCCGAGATTGGGTTCGAGCGTGGTGAAAGGATAGTCCGCGATTTTGGGTTTGGCGGCACTCAAAACTGAAATCAAGGTGGATTTGCCTGCGTTGGGAAATCCGACAAGTCCAACATCGGCAAGGAGTTTGAGTTCGAGTTCGAGCGTGCGTTCTTCGCCGGGCTGACCGGGTTCGGCGTAGCGCGGGGCGCGGTTGGTGGGCGTGGCAAAATGTTGATTGCCTCTTCCGCCTTTTCCGCCCTTAGCGACGAGGACTTTTGCGCCGTGCTCGGTTAAGTCGGCAATCACTTCGCCTGTTTGTGCATCTTTGATAAGTGTGCCACAAGGCACTTTAATGATGATGTCGTTTCCCGATAAGCCCGATTTGCGTGAGCCTTGTCCGTGTGCGCCGCGCTCGGCTTTGTAGTGATGCGCGTAGCGAAAATCGAGCAAGGTTGCAAGGTTGCTATCGGCGACGATGTAAACGCTTCCGCCATTGCCGCCGTCGCCACCGTCAGGACCGCCTTTCGGCACGTATTTCTCTCTACGAAATGAAATTACGCCGTTGCCGCCGTCGCCTGCTTTGACGTGAATTTTTGCGCTGTCTATGAACACGAGTGTAAATGCAAAAATGCTGAATGAAAAATTGAAATTAAGTAATCAGCGTGTAACGCACGCTATAAACGCTCAATCACGCGCTTAAAAATCGCCGTCATTTTCGGTTCGGCTTCGGCGGCGACCGCCAGAATTTCTTTGATGTCCACAGGCTTCAAACTTTCAGGGAAACATTCGTCTGTGATGATGGAAATGCCTAAGACTTCTGTGCCTTGATGCACTGCGGCAATCACTTCGGGAACGGTCGACATGCCCACGACGTCTGCACCGAGTATGCGTGCCATACGATACTCCGCGCGCGTTTCGAGCATCGAGCCTTGCATGGCGATATAAACGCCTTTTTGAACTTTGATTTTCAACTCTAGCGCGACTTCTTCGGCAAGTTTGATGAGGCGTTGCGAGTAGGGTTGGCTCATGTCGGGGAAGCGTGGTCCGAGCGTGTCGTCGTTCGGTCCAATCAGCGGATTGGAGCCGAGAAAATTGATGTGGTCTTCGATAATCATAATGTCGCCTTTGCGGAAGAGCGGATTGACACAGCCGCACGCATTCGAGATGCAAAGCGTTTTGACACCGAGAAATTTCATTACGCGCACGGGAAAGGTGATTTGGCGCATGGTGTAGCCTTCGTAGTAGTGAAAGCGTCCTTGCATGGCGACCACCTTTTTGCCGCCGAGCGTGCCGAAGATAAGTTTGCCGTGATGCGATTCGACGGTTGAAACAGGGAA
>CALGMC010000275.1 GCA_937959145.1 uncultured Chlorobiales bacterium | reverse complement strand
CGAGGAACTGCCTTTTCCGCGTAACTTAGCGCGCGTGCCTGAATACGCTGGCGGGCATCACGAAAAAATGGACGGCACGGGCTATCCAAAAGGATTGCGACGCGAACAAATGTCTATTCCCGCTCGCATCATGGCAATCGCCGACGTCTTCGAAGCCCTCACCGCCGTCGACCGCCCCTACAAAAAAGGCAAAACTTTGAGCGAATCCATGAAAATCATGGCGAAGATGAAAGCCGAACATCACTTAGACCCCGACTTGCTCGACCTCTTTGTCAAATCAGGCGTCTACAAGGAATATGCAAAGAAATTCATGTCGCCTGAACAAATCGACGAAGTCGATGAAGCCGCGATTCTCGCGGTGAAACCCAAACCGCTGACGCATCAAGACCGAGTTCCCGTGAGTTGATGAAGCCGTTGTGATTCTCAAATCAATCGACATATGAAACGCTCGCTTTTACTTTTGCTCTTTCTCTCAATGCCGCTCTGTGCATCGGCGCAAACTGCCGCGTCGTTTTTCCCCGCACAATCAGGCTATAAGTGGCACTATTCCATCGCCACATTAGACACACTCCAAAACATGATTCCCGGCACTGAACGCACTCGAATCGATTCTTTATCTGGGGAAATGATGTATCAAGGCAAACTTGCAAAACTTATCCTGACACTCAACGGACTGCTAAGCGACTCTTCATTCGTGAGTTTAGAAGGCTCAAATGGCTTCCAATATATTGGCTCAGACCTTCCGTTGAGCACTCTTCCGCCCGCACTTGCCGACTCACTGCAAACGCTCATTGGTTGGTATTCCACTTATCGCTTCGCGCAAGCCGTCAATCAAAATTATACTTTGCTTACGCGCTCTTTTACCATTCCAATAGATTCAAGCACCACCGTTCCGTTGGTCATTACCATTACCGGTCGCCGACTTTCTGACCAAACCGTAGCCGTTCCGTTTGGCACATTTACCAACGCAAAACGCTTTTTGATTACCACAAGCGTTGGCACACAAGTTCTGCCGCCGCCGTTTCCGCCGCTTCCGCTTTTTTCCATTCCCGACACCACTTGGATTGCTTCAAACACTTGGATTGTCAAGCGCGTTACGCCGACCGTTACAATTAACCTTTCCCTGTTTGGCGTTCCTGCATTTACTTTACCTGGACAAATTACTCAACTCTCTACACAACCGCTTTCTGCACCGCAGCGTGCGCCTCTCACGTTTGAATTACATCAGAATTATCCAAATCCATTTAATCCAACAACAACTTTCACGTATCGGCTCTCGACGGCAAGCGATGTTCGGTTGGAGATTTTTGATGTGCTCGGCAGAACCGTTGCAACGCTCGTTCAGACACGGCAAAGCGCAGGCACATATCGGCTCAATTTCAATGCGGCTCAATTCAACCTTGCAAGTGGACTGTATTTCTACCGATTAACGGCGGGCGCACAGTCGGAAACTCGAAAAATGATTCTCACGAAGTAAATTCGCTCGTTACAGCATTTCGCGACGCAACACTTTTTTACAGTCAAATCTCTTTACACTTTTACCTTTGGATAACATCACCATCGGCATTTTGGGCGGCGGACAATTAGCGCGCATGTCGGCTTATGCCGCTTTTCGCTTTGGCATGAATGTGTGCATTTACGAGCGCGTGCCAAACAGCCCCGCAAGTCAAGTTACGCCGTATTCGTTTGTCGGCGAGTGGTCGGAGCAATCCGAACTCATGAAGTTCGCACAGCGCGCGTCAGTTATCACGTTGGAAAATGAATTTATCGCGCCCCGCGTGCTTGAGTATTTGGAATCGCTGGGCAAGCCCGTATTTCCAACCTCAAAAACGATTGCGCTTGTTCAAGATAAATTCGTTCAAAAAGAAACGCTTCGCCGAAACAACTTGCCCGTTGCCGACTTTGCCGAAATCCATTCTGTTGAGGACGCTGAACACTTCGGACGCAAACATGGTTATCCCTTCCTGCTCAAATCGCGGACGGGCGGCTACGACGGTTACGGCAATCGTACGATTCACACTTCTGCCGACATTCCTGATGCACTATCGGCATTGGGATTTCCTTCTCGCACCATCATGGCAGAAGCCTTCGTGAAATTTGAAAAAGAACTTGCGACCATCGTTGCCCGCACGCGCAATGAATCAGTGAAAGTTTATCCGATTGTAGAGACGATTCAAGAAAATCACATCTGCAAAATCGTGAAAGCTCCTGCCGCGATTAGGGAAGAAACCGAGTGGGCGGCACGCAATTTAGCCCAAGTCGCGATTGAATCGATTGAGGGCGTTGGGGTTTTCGGTGTTGAAATGTTCGTAAAAGAAGATGGAAAGATTTTAATCAACGAACTCGCGCCGCGCCCGCACAACTCTGGACACTACACGATTGAAGCCTGCGCCACGTCGCAATTTGAAAATCATATTCGCGCCATTTTGAACTATCCGCTTGGCGATGTATCAATGCGCGTGCCTGCCGCCGCGATGGTGAATGTGCTGGGCAAAACGCATCGCCCTGTCTCGCTTCTGTCGCTTCCCTTGGCATTAGCCAACGCTGCAACAGTGCATCTTTATGGCAAAGCGGAATCGCGCATTGGGCGCAAAATGGGACACATTACCGCGATTGGCGACTCAATAGAAGACTGCTTGAAACGCGCCTCCGACGCGGAATCCGCCTTGATGCTTTAACTCCCCCGTATTCCGCTCACAATACTACCGAAACCACATCTTGACAATGCACGGAAAAACGTTTATCTTTGCAACACTTTTAGCACTCTCTTCGTTTGAGTGCTAAAAAATTAGATACAGTCAACCACAGTGAAGTTTGTAGTTCAATTTTGTAGTTCAATTCTTATTCGTTCAAAATTTCAAAACTCATACAACACTTAAACTTCTTGGAGGAAATCGTCATGAAACTTCAACCATTGGCAGACCGCGTTGTTGTGAAAGCGGCTCAAGCGGAAGAAAAGACAAAGGGAGGACTCTACATTCCTGACACGGGCAAAGAGAAGCCACAACACGGCGAAATCGTCGCAATTGGTATGGGCAAAACGGCTGACAATGGCACGCTCATCAAGCCCAGCGTGAAAGTCGGCGACAAAGTGCTTTACGGAAAGTATTCCGGCACAGAAGTAACCGTTGACGGCGAGGAATATCTCATTATGCGCGAAAGCGACATCTTCGCGATTCTCAACTAATTCGTTTTTGAAACATTTTCTGAAAAATTTAAATCTATCCAACCATGGCATCTAAACTCATTCACTTTGACGTCGAAGGACGCTCCGCTTTGAAGCGCGGCGTAGATAAACTCGCCGACGCCGTTAAGGTTACGCTTGGTCCGAAAGGACGCAATGTTATTATTGAAAAAAAATTCGGCGCACCGACCGTAACGAAAGACGGCGTTACTGTCGCCAAAGAAATCGAGCTCGAAGACCCGATTGAAAACATGGGTGCGCAAATGGTGCGCGAAGTCGCCTCGAAAACCTCTGATGTTGCTGGCGACGGAACTACCACCGCAACCGTTCTCGCACAAGCCATCTACCGTGAAGGCTTGAAGAACGTAACCGCAGGCGCAAATCCGATGGATTTGAAGCGCGGTATTGACATGGCTGTTACCGCCATTGTTGAAGAACTCAAAAAAATCAGCCGCACCATTTCCGACAAGAAGGAAATTGCGCAAGTCGGCACGATTTCCGCGAACAACGACAGTGAAATCGGAAACCTTATCGCCGAAGCGATGGAGAAAGTCGGCAAAGACGGCGTCATCACGGTTGAAGAAGCCAAAGGCACGGAAACCGAACTCAAAGTCGTTGAAGGTATGCAATTTGACCGAGGCTATCTCTCGCCTTACTTCGTTACGAACGCCGAAACGATGGAAGCCGAACTTGACGACCCCTACATCTTAATTCACGACAAGAAAATTTCCTCGATGAAGGATTTGCTTCCCGTCTTGGAAAAAGTCGCGCAACAAGGTCGCGCCATGCTCATCATCGCCGAAGAAGTTGAAGGCGAAGCCCTTGCGACGCTGGTTGTCAATAAACTTCGTGGCACACTTAAAATCGCCGCCGTTAAAGCTCCGGGCTTCGGCGACCGCCGCAAAGCGATGCTCGAGGACATCGCCGTGCTCACAGGCGGAACGGTCATTAGCGAAGAAAAAGGCTACAAGCTCGAGAATGCCACAATCGCCTATCTCGGTCAAGCCAAGCGCGTCGTGATTGACAAAGACAACACCACGATTGTCGAAGGCAAAGGCAAATCTAATGACATCAAAGCGCGTGTCAATGAAATCAAGAATCAAATCGATAAAACGACGAGCGACTACGACCGCGAAAAACTGCAAGAGCGTTTGGCAAAACTCTCGGGCGGCGTTGCCGTGCTCAACATCGGCGCAAGCACCGAAGTTGAAATGAAGGAAAAGAAAGCTCGCGTTGAAGACGCGCTCCATGCAACCCGTGCCGCAGTTCAAGAAGGCATTGTGCCCGGTGGCGGCGTCGCGCTCATTCGCGCTTCCAGAGCACTTGAAAACTTGAAGACCGACAATGCCGACCAAAAAACAGGCGTTGAAATCATTCGCCGTGCCGTTGAAGAACCGCTTCGCATGATTGTCGCCAACACAGGCACAGCCGACGGAGCCGTTGTGCTTCAAAAGGTCAAAGAAGGCAAAGATGATTTCGGATTCAACGCACGCACCGAAGTGTTTGAAAACTTGATTGCGGCAGGCGTCGTTGACCCGACAAAAGTAACGCGCACCGCCCTCGAGAATGCGGCAAGCGTTGCAAGCCTTCTGCTCACCACCGAAGCCGTTATTTCCGAGAAGAAAGAAGAAGAAAAAGCACCCGCAATGCCTCCGGGCGGCGGAATGGGCGGAATGTATTAATCCTTTTCGCTCACGCGATTGTTTACAAGAGAGGCGAGTTCGCATTAGGCGGGTTCGCCTCTTTTTGTTTATCACTTTACATTTCTTGTTCGAGAATCTTTATGAAAATGTCTTCAAAATGAAGTGCCTCTGTTTTATCTTCGCTTGTTCAAGCAATGACTTTTTCCAACCTTTTTCAGATGAAACACACCTTCATTTCACTTGTTTCCACGACGCTCGCTTCGGTGGCGATTTGCCTTGTGCTCTCGGGCTGTTCAGGCTGTTCGGGGTGCAAAAATCAAAGCGACATTGATTTGAAGCAAGCACAAGATTTGGCGGCTGTTGAAGAGCAACGTCGGCGCGATTCGATTGCCGCCGTGCGTCGCAATGAACTCGCGCTTGCCGAAAAAAAGCGAAGAGAGGATAGCCTTGCCGCCATTAAAGCAAACGAAGCCGCCAAAGCCCGCGCCGATACGCTTCCGCCCGAAATTGAAGGGAAAGTTGTTGAGCGCGAAATGCCCGTCAATGTTGACAAAATGAGCGAATCAACCGCCGAACTTGAAGATGAACTTCGCCCAACGATTGAAGCGGCAAAACGCCGAATGGACGGCGTGCGTGGCTACATCTCGTTCAAACTCGTTGTCTTGCCCACTGGGCGCGTTAAAGAAATCAAGTGGGAACATAACGACCTTGATGCACAAGCCGTGCAAGCGATTCAGGCAACGGTGTATCGACATCGCTACCCTTCTTGGGACGGCACAAAGTTGCCCGAGTATCGAACACCGACAATTAAATTTTCTTTTTGATTCTTTTGTTTTCCTTTTGTCGCTCTTTGTGCAATGATCTGATTTATTGCAGAGCGGCAGTCTAATTTTAACCTTCTCCGAAAAATGGCAAACATCAATTTTGGATTTGATTACCACGCGAATAAACTTTTCGATTCGCGCATCGAGAACAGCATCAATCAAACGCGCAACATGCTTGTGCCGATGGTGGTTGAAACATCAGGACGCGGCGAGCGCGCCTTTGATATTTTCTCGCGTCTCTTACGTGAGCGCATTATCTTTTACGGAACAGTCGTCGACGACCACTCCGCAGGATTGATTATGGCGCAACTCATCTTCTTGGAATCCGAAGACCCTGAGCGCGATATTTATCTTTACATCAATTCGCCCGGCGGCAGTGTTTATGCGGGTTTAGGGGTGTATGATACAATGCAATTCATTCGTCCGTCCATCTCGACTGTCTGCGTCGGTATGGCGGCGTCGATGGGTGCGTTTTTGCTTTGCGCAGGCGAGAAGGGCAAACGCGCTTCGCTTCCGCACTCGCGCATTATGATTCATCAACCTTCGGGCGGCGCGCAAGGTCAAGAAACCGACATCTTGATTATGGCGAAAGAAATTCAAAAAACGCGCACGATGCTCGAGGAAATCATGGCAAAACACACCGGACAACCTGTTGAGAAAATCCACAAAGATGCCGAACGTGACAACTGGATGACACCGACCGAAGCCAAAGAGTATGGCATTATCGACGAAATCTTCGAGCGACGTCCAAAACCTGACGAGAAAAAGTAATTTCACTCACATCTTGTCAAAACAGCCACCGTGCCAAATGTGCGGTGGCTTTTTCTTTATCCTCTTTTCCCTATTTTCATAACACCATCTTTCATCAACTTTATCACGACGCTTCAACATGCGAATCGGAATTGGCATTGACATTCACCCGCTCGTTGCAGGACGCAAACTCATCATCGGCGGCGTAGAAATCCCACACGAGAAAGGCTTAGACGGACACAGCGACGCCGACGTGCTCCTGCACGCCATCTGCGATGCTCTTCTGGGCGCACTTGCACTCGGCGACATCGGCAAGCATTTTCCTAATACCAACCCTGCCTACAAAGACATCGACTCCATGCTTCTCCTGAAAAAAGTTGGCAAACTCGTCGAGAAGCACGGCTACAAACCTGTCAATATCGACTCCATGCTTTTGCTCGAGAAGCCTAAAATTGCCCCTCACATTTTGCAGATGCGCAAAAACATCGCGCGTGCGTTGCAGATAGAACTTGATGCCGTTTCCGTGAAAGCCACGACTTCGGAAAAGTTAGGGTTCATCGGCAAAGAAGAAGGTGCCGTTGCGCACGCCGTTTGCCTCGTAGAAAAAATCAAATAAGCCACCGTGTCGCGTAAAATCCTTACCTTTGTAGGTCTCTTCTAATCTGTAAAAATCCATTTCGTTATGCCAATCATTGAAAAAATCATCGGTCGTCAAATTTTAGATTCGCGTGGCAACCCAACCATTGAGGTTGATGTCTTTACGGAAAGTGCGTTTGGACGTGCCGCTGTGCCATCAGGCGCGTCAACGGGCGAGCACGAAGCGGTTGAACTGCGCGACGGCGACAAAACCAAATATCTCGGCAAGGGCGTCCTCAAAGCCGTTGAGCATGTGAATACCGTCATCAACGATGCGCTCGAGGGAATGCTCGTTACACAGCAAACTGAAATCGATAAAAAACTCATCGAACTTGATGGCACAGAGAACAAATCCAAACTTGGTGCGAATGCTATTCTTGGCGTTTCGCTTGCGTGTGCCAAAGCCGGCGCAGATTTTTCAGGCTTACCGCTTTATCGCTACATCGGCGGCACGATGGCGCGTCTGCTTCCCTCGCCGATGATGAACGTGCTTAACGGCGGCGCACACGCCGATAACAATGTCGACTTCCAAGAGTTCATGATTATGCCGCTCGGCTTCACTAAGTTCAGCGAGGCACTTCGCTGTGGCGCGGAAGTCTTTCACGCCTTGAAATCGCTTCTCAAATCCAAAGGCTACAACACCGCCGTTGGCGACGAAGGCGGCTTCGCACCGAATGTCAAGTCTAACGAAGAAGCCATCGAGCTTGTCATTGAAGCCGTTGGCAAAGCAGGCTACAAAATCAAAGACGAGGTGATGATTGCCCTCGACCCCGCCGCCTCCGAATTTTTTGACAAAGAAAAAGGCAAGTATGTCTTCAAAAAGTCTGACAAGCGCGAACTCACGCCACTTCAAATGGCAGAGTATTGGGAAACTTGGTCGAAAACTTATCCCATCGTCTCGCTCGAAGACGGCATGGCAGAAGACGACTGGGACGGCTGGAAAATTTTAACCGATAAACTCGGAAAAAGCCTGCAACTCGTCGGCGACGACTTGTTCGTAACTAACACCAAACGCCTCGCAAAAGGCATCGAGAATGGCATCGGTAACTCGATTCTCATCAAAGTGAATCAAATCGGCACGCTTACCGAAACGCTCGAGGCGGTCGACTTAGCCAAGCGCAATGGCTACACGAGCGTCATTTCGCACCGAAGCGGCGAAACCGAAGACACCACGATTGCGCAAATTGCCGTCGCCACAAATGCTGGTCAGATTAAAACCGGCTCGCTTTCGCGCACCGATAGAATCGCTAAATACAACGAACTCTTGCGCATTGAAGAAGAACTCGGAGACGAGGCGCAGTATCTCGGGCACAAGGTTTTCCGCGTTTGAATGGTTTGAACGATGAAACTTGCCAATCTGAAATCGTCGATTGAGGGAATCAAACTCAATTCGCTTCGCGTGAAGCGCAAGTCGAAGCGCGTTGAACCTGCATCATCAGAGCGTTCGCCCGTGTGTTTTATCACGGGCGGCTCTGGTCGGCTTGGCAAAGCCATGGCATTAGAACTTGCTCGGCGTGGTTGGCGCGTTTGCTTCACCTATCGCTCGTCGCGTGAAGAAGCCCTCGAAACGCTTTCCGAACTCAAAGCCTTTGCGCCTGATGCCAAAATGATTCACTGCGACATTTCAAAAGTGAGTTCAATTAAACGCGCGTTCATGTTCTTTCGCCGACGCTTCGAGCGATTAGACTTGATGATTTGCAACGCCTCAAATTTCTTCCCAACCCGAATTCCAAACGTAACCGAAAAAGATTGGGATTCGCTTGTCGATACCAATCTCAAAGGCACATTTTTCACGATGCAAGAAGCGGCAAAAATGATGTTGAAGCAAGATTTCGTTTCGCGAATTATCACCATGTCTGATGTCTCGGCGGAGTTGGTGTGGCGGAATTACGCGCCTTATACGGCTTCCAAAGTTGGCGTTCAGCATCTTACGAAAGTCTTTGCCAAAGAATGTGCGCCGAAAATTCTCGTTAATTCCATCGCGCCCGGCACCCTGCTCTTGCACGACGAGCGCGATAAACAATACGAAAAAGATATTGTTGAGAAAATTCCGCTTCGCCGCATTGGCTCTCCAACCGATGTGGTTAATGCGATGCTCTTTCTAACCGAAAACGACTACATCACCGGGCACATTTTGAGCGTCGACGGCGGACGCTTGCTTTATTGATACGATTTATTGACATCGCTCTCCCGCAATCCGTTACACTTTTTTCATCAAAGATTCAAGCGGTTTTTGTCCAAGAAATTTCGGACGTTTGCAATTGGACATTATCACCTTTTCCGAACATGACAGTTTTGGATTTACTCCGCGACTTTCTCTCACAAAACACCATCGCGCTTTTATTTCTCACGATTGGCTTCGGCTACTTGCTCTCGAAAGTTGAGTTCAAGGGCGTTGGGCTTGGCGTTGCGTCCGTTCTGTTTGTTGGATTAGCCGTTGGCGCGTTTGGCGAAGGGCGTTTCAAAGTGCCTGATGTGGTAGGACAGTTGGGGCTACTCTTGTTCGTTTATACCGTTGGCTTGCAATCTGGTCCGGGATTTTTCCGAATCTTGCGTCAGCGCGGCATTTCTTTGACGCTTTTAGCCGTCGTCTCGATTTGTGCCGTTGCGGTGGTTGCCTCACTTTGCGCAACGCTCTTTTCGGTGAACGGTGCGATTGTTGTCGGTATGTTTTGCGGCTCGCTCACGAACACGCCTGCGCTGGCGGCGGCAACGGAAGCCATTGGCACACACCCCGATGCGCCTTTGATTGCCGTTGGTTATTCGGTCGTGTATCCGCTTGCCGTTGTGCTTCCGATTTTGTTCTCGCTTGCGATTGCCTCGATTCGTCGCATTGATGTCGCGCGCGAAACTGCACGCGCCGAAGAAACCGCAGGCACCAAAACCGAAGCCCCCGTCGGAAAAAATTTCGTGCTTCAACACGCTGAACTCGTTGGAAAAACCGTGCGCGAAGCCTTGCTTATTCCCTTCGGCGTGCGCGTGAGCCGAATCAAGCGCGGGAGCGATGTGTTCGTCGGCGTTGCCAATACGGTGCTTCAACACGGCGATGTGTTGCGTGTGGTCGGTTCAGAACTTGCGGTTCAGCGTGCAGGCGACGCCATCGGACCTGAAACCACCGAAAGCCCCGAAGCCGAACGCAAGCAAGTCGACTTCCGACGCATTTTGCTCACCAATTCGAGCCTTGTTGGCAAACGCCTCAAAGAATTGGATTTGGAAAACACATGGGGTGCTGTGGTTACACGCATTCGACGCGGCGATGTGGATTTCTTCCCGACAGACGAAACCGTCTTGGAACGCGGCGACCGCCTGCGCGTCGTTGCGCCAACCGACCGCGTCGCCGACCTCACCAAATACTTGGGCGATTCCGCCAAAGCCCTCAGCGAAACCGATTACCTTTCGCTCTCGCTTGGCATTCTGCTCGGCATTGGCGTTGGACAAATTCCGATTCAAATTGGTGAGTTTGAATTGAAGTTAGGCTTGGCGGGCGGCGCACTGCTCGTGTCGCTCGTGCTTGGCTATCTTGGCAGAACAGGGTCGCTCATTTGGGATTTGCCACTCGAGATTGACGCCACGTTTCGGCAACTCGGCTTGGTGCTCTTTTTCGCATCGGTCGGAATTAAATCGGGGGCGCAATTTGCAGACGCCGTGAGCGGACAAGGACTGTTGCTGATTAGCATCGGCGCGCTTTTGACCTTCATTTCAGCGTTTCTCTTGCTCGTTGGCGCAATGTGGATTTTACGGCTCGATTGGGTTACCGCAACCGGCACCCTCGCAGGCGGACAAACCCAACCCGCAGTGCTTTCGTTTATCGGCAAACTCGCCAAAAGCGAAGCCCCAACCATCGCTTACTCCGCCGTGTTCCCAACCGCCATGATTCTCAAAATTTTACTCGCCCAAGCCCTCTTGTGGTGGCTCCACTTGACTTAATCATTGTTCAACGATTCTTGCTGGTAGCAGCACTCTCTCACGAACCAATAAGTCTCTGGCTTCTTCAAGCAGGTTTTTGTTTTTGGAGATGAAGGCGAAACCAAGATTTTCGTTTAGGTTTAGGTAGAAGCAACGCAGTCCGTTGTTTTGTTGTATTATCGCTATCTTGTTTCTTATCTCGTTTCGTTTCCACATCTCCGGCGTTAATTGTGATTGTCTAATACTATTTCTTATCCTTTTTAAATCTGCTGTTTCTCCATTATCTATAAATTCTCTCGCTATTCGTCGCAGTTCTTCTTCCATCCTCTCTTCTCGAATACCACGGTTTGTTAAATTTTCCAAATTCCCTGCTGTTACTGCTTCTTGAACCCAATTTACTAATGTTCTTATCCAATCACGATTAAACGATTGGTCATATACAACTAAGATGTTGTTGTCACGGGCTACATTTGCTATCTCTTCATAGTTAACAAAATCACGACCTCGAGTATCATTAATCCCTGTGTCCGGATCAATGAAAAGAATGTAGTTGTCAAGATTCCGATTCTCAAAATAATTAGGTCGGTTTATCCCTTCATCAGTGTCTATGTTGCCTATAGTCTGCACAGTAAAAATTACCCTATGCTCTATCTCATCGCAACTTGTCAGGTTTCTGTATAACGCGAGTTCTTCACCTTCGAAAGTGTCCGTAAACATCGGAAGAACATATATTTCCTTCTGCAGCCCTTCCTTCAGCGTTTCCAGAATCACTTTTTTCACGTAGTCGTAGGCGTCGCCAAGATGCTGTGTATTCATTGTTAGTGCGGGTTTAGTTGTTTTTGAAAATTATTACCGTTCCAATATAAGGAATTTTATGCTGATTCCAACCGCCATGATTCTCAAAATTTTACTCGCCCAAGCCCTCTTGTGGTGGCTCCACTTGACTTAATCGTTGTTCAACGATTCTTTCGGGCAGTGCCACCTTTCTTTCAATCAACAACGCTTTGGCTCTTTGAAGCAGGTCTTCCTTTTTGGAGATGAAGGCGAAACAAAGTTGTTTGTTCATGTTCAGGTAAAAGCAATGAATGCCAGTTTGCTCTATTCTCGCTATTTTTCGTTGCACC
>CALGMC010000274.1 GCA_937959145.1 uncultured Chlorobiales bacterium | reverse complement strand
TGCAACCGTGCAAAACGAAGCACAACGCTTTGTGATGGAGGTCGAGTCGCGATTCAATATCACGAGTGTTGCGCTCGATGTAACCGTCCAAGCCGTCAATCCCGCACGATTGGCTCTTTCAACGCCCGGAGATACAACCGTATTCAGCACGGTGTTTCAGCGACGATTTGCTTCAACCATCACGGCGCCGAACCTCTACCAGACCATTGATTCAATCCCTGCAATCCACATGCGCGAACCGAATCGCGTAACCTATCGCGCCGTTGCACAAACAGACAGCGGACAATTCTTTTCCGACCCATTCCTCGCGCAAATTGGCAACCCGCCTGATGTTGCCGCCGTGCGCCGTGCCACTGAAGGCGAAGGACAACTTTTCAACAACAACACGATTGACTTCTACCCCGATGGCGAGCGCGTTGTGATTGCCGCCGATGTCTATAATTGGAGCAATCAGCCTGTGCAAAAAGCCATCGTTTATTTCTACGAGAACTCTATTTCAAATGGAATTGCACCGAACCAATCGCCGTATCTAATCGCCAATCAAATCCGCATTATCGACACGGTGAGTGTGGCGTTACCTGCAAACGGAGTCGCACGAGCGAAAATCCCCGTGCCCTCGTGGATGAACTTGCTTGAAACCTATCGCATCGGAATACGAGTGCTTGCCGATACAACAGGGCAACGATACGAATCGACCTACTTCAACAATCTTTCCAATCAACGCGCCGTTCAGTATAACTTGTTCAGAGTGCGCACGAACAGCGATTCCATCACGATTGATGATAATGTGCGCCTTACTTACGAGGCAAACTCCTTCTCTCAAAACGGGTTTGTTCGTGTCTCCAAGATTGTCAATCCGCCCAAAATCAATCAGCCCGATAACAATTTTGTGCAGATGGTTACTCAATCAAACCCCATAGAACGGTTGGCATATCGCATTGAGCGCGTCGATTCAAGTTTGACGCTCACAAAGCCGCTCACAGTGCGAATGATAATGTCGGCAAACCCGCCGCAAGCCGTTCGTCAGAATACTTATGCTTACTTCTTTTCCGAGCCAGTCGAGCGTTGGTTCAAGGTCGTCAGTCAAACGCGGCTTGATTCGCTGACGGTTCAATTCGAGGCTTCTCGCTTTGGCGCATATAGTTTGATGAGTTCATTGGATTCAGAGCGTCCGATTATCAGTTTGGGAATTGAAGGGCAAGCCTATCGCATTGGCTCGTCGGCGTCGCGTCGTCCGAGAGTAACCATCGTTGTTCAAGACCAAAACGGCGTCTATATCGATGAAAATCTCATCACGATTATCCGAAACAACGATAGTTCTGAAGCCTTGAAATCAAAACTCACGATTCCGCGCAATACGCCAAACGCCAATGTGGTCGGAATGACGTTTGATGACGAGTTCGAGCCGGGAGAAAATAGTTTGCAATTTGTTTTTCATGATGCCAACTTGAACGCCGTGCGTTCGGAAAAAATGCTTTTCAATGTGAGCGCAGATTTTGATTTGGTCGCGCACGGCGCATACCCAAACCCGTTCAACGAAAAAACCTTCATTGCCTACCAAATCGTCAATCCGATTCAAGAGGCTGATGCGTTTGAACTTAAAATCTACACGGTTTCAGGGCGGCTCATTGCAACTTGCCGCGAGCCGGGTCCGCGTGCATTGGGCGTATTCCCAACAGGCTCACAAGTGGCGGACGGCGTTGGGCAACTGCGTGGAAACGGCGACCACGCGCTCATCTGGACGGGCAAAGACGACGGCGGCAATGAAGTCGCTAATGGCGTCTATTACGGAAAATTGCGTATCACGTCGCGAGGACGTGCGCTCGAAAAAATTATTAAAATCGTCCGCTTGCGATAACTCGAACGATTGAACTCAAAGATGATAAAGACGCATTTGAAAATTCTGCTTGCGCTTCTGCTGATGTATGGGCTTGTGCCGATTCAAGCGCAAAACTACACGGCGGCGTTCTTGGAAATTCCGCTGGGCGCACGCGCATTGGCGTTGGGCGGGCAGTTTACACCGATTGATAACAACGACGGCTCGGGCTTTTATTGGAATCCTGCCGCTGTCGCCTTCGTCAATGGACAACTCGTTAGCACGATGTACTCCAATCAATTCGGAACGCTCGGCGACCCGCTCTCGCATTACTTTCATCTGGGATATTCGCAAAACATGGGCGGCGGCGTTGGGCTTTCCGTGAATTGGATTCGCAACAGCGTCTCCAATATTCCGCTCAACGAAAGCGCGCAACTTAATCCCAATGACCCGTTTGACTTTGCGGGCATTGTGAATGGACGATACAACATCGGCTCTTTCGCAAACGCGAGCGATGCGTTCTTCATCACCTTTGCAAAAAACTTGTTCAGTCGGCTCGATTTTGGCTGGCAGTATTTTAACTTACCGATTGATTTGCCTGTTGGAATCACCTTCAAATATGTTCGCGAGGGCTTTTCGGGAAATCGGCTTGATGAATTCGTGGGTGCAAATTCGGTTTCAGGAACGGGTATCGGTGTAGACATTGGCACAATGCTTCGCTTCAATGTGAATGATTTTGTTGGAAGCAAGTCGCTCGGAATGATGGCACTCGGCTTAACCGTGAGAGATTTATTCAACACGCCAGTTACTTGGAACACGCCGGATAAAAACAACAACAAAGCTGCCATTCCGCGCTCCACGATTGTGTCGCTTTCGTATCAACAGCCGTTGCCGTTTCTTTCAAGCAGTATTTTGGGCGTGATTAGCCGTGATACGCGCTACAATGGCATCACATCAATCGGTGCAGAATATCGGTATCGCTCTTTGCTTGCATTGCGCGTTGGCTCGTTTGATAGACAACTGACGCTCGGCGCGGGGCTGTCGATTATTCGTGCGCTGTTTATCGATTATGCCTATCAAAACAGCGAATTGGGGTCGCCTCACCGAATTTCACTTAGCCTACGCTTAGATGAATGGTTGTGAAAATGATTAGAACAATGAACTCAAAACTCATACTCATTCTGCTTGCATTGATTGGTGTCTTTGCTTCGGCTTGTAAAGAAGAACCACAAGCCACACCGCCGAGTGTGCCGCGTTTTGTGCCGAAAAGTGCCGACACAGCCAGAGCCATTCGAGGCATTCAGCCGTCGCTGATTAGAGAGTCCCCGAGAGGCGGTCTTCGCTTAGAGTGGTTTCAAAATCCTGAGCGCAACTTAGGCGGGTATGAAGTGTGGCGCACTGAGCAATCTATTAACGGCGTGCCCGTGAATTTTTCGTTACGACAAAAACTTCCATTAGGCTCGCAAGCCGCGCAAAACCTCCCCGACACGGTATTCATTGACGAAAACGTGCGTAACGGAACAATGTTCTACTACAAGATGATTGCTTATTCAAGACTTGATGCGGCAAGCGATTTTTCAGAAGCGTTTCAACAGTATGAACTGCGTGTGCCCGGAACGGCTGACGCTCCAAGAGGAGATATTCAACTGCCAAGCGATAGCGTCTTAACTTTCCGTTGGTTAGATAACAATCAAAGCCAAGGATTTTACTGCTTGAAAATCTACGAGGGAGATTTAGATTTCCGAGAAGAAAATTGTGTCGCAGTGGCAACAGGACAGACATTTTTCGCGAGCGATTCAGTTCGCATCAATTTCAGTCGTGTTCAGACAAACTTTCCCGGAACAACAGGTGCGAAAGTGTTTAAGCCATTGCAAAGGGGACGACGTTATTTTTGGTTCGTGATGTTTCATCCGCTTGGGTTTGAGGCGAATGTGGGTGCGCCCTCAAACCGACAAACCTTTTTTATTAACCCGTAAAAACCAGTTGAAATTAAATGCGCTTCATCTCTTGTATTGTCGTAGGGTTTTTATTAACTTTGCAACCAAATGAACTGCTCGCACAAGCTTTTGGAGGAAATTTACCTTCACAAAACACCTTGTCTCCTGACCAACTAAGTAACTCTCCATCTGTTTATTATTATGGACAAGGTCAAGGTGTGCAAATAGACATCAACTTGTGGGGAGAGGTAAAGAAAACGGGGAAGATGATTGTGCCTTACACAACGGATATTATCTCGTTGATTTCGCTGGCGGGAGGTCCGACTTCAAATGCAAAATTGGACGAGGTGAGAATCATTCGCTACACAATGCAAGACACAACAGCCGTTGAGAAAATTATCCGAATCAATGTTGAAAAATTTGTGGAGACAGGCGAACAGTCGTATTTTCCAATCCTTCTGAGAGGCGATACTGTTATCGTGCCGGGTGGTGCACTAAGTGCCCTGCAAAGTTTTGTGTCAGTCTTGCAGATTGTAACGGCAGTATTGCAAGCAACATTTTTGTTTGTCATCATCAACCAAAATCTCAATCGATAAAAAACTCGATTTTCTTTCAAAAATTCTCTATTCAAAAATCAACTGGAGGCGAAATGGCGAAGCGCATACCTATCTTAATGGTCTTGTCCTTAATTCTGCTTGCAAGTGAAGTGACAACTGCTCAGCATGTCTATACGGCAAGCGGGCGGCTAATTCGCACTCAAGAGGCACTAACCCCAAAGTCTAAGAGTTTAACCTACTACACACATTCCGACTTCAATGTTGTTGCTGACGCATATGGAGGAAGTTTGGGCAACTCTGTTTCTCACTCTTTGGTTCGTAACTCGATGCACCTTGATTACTCCTTCACAAATAACTTCTTGGTGGCATTGAACGCGCTTATCTATCAAGACATTCACCATCGCGATAAAGCATCAAACTTTTTTGAAAACATAACGCTTGCCGCAAAAGTAGGTGGGTTCAGTTTCGCCAACGATATGTTCTATGTTGGCGGTATGCTAACCTTCATGATTCCGATTGCAGGTGAGCAGTATTTTAACGCATGGGGCGTGCCTTACTCCGCAGGCGGAACGGAGACAGGCATTAACGTTTTGCTCTCCTACTATGCAGATAACCTTTTCCCAAAGGAATCATTCAACGCTAACCTTAACTTGGGCTTCTACAACTATTTTGACGACGGCAAAAATATCTCCAATAACAACACGCCGCTAAGGAATGTTGGAAACAGCAGTTCATTTAACTACTCGTTCGGGCTCAAATATCCAACCACAACTGTGGATTTGATGTTAGAATTTTGGGGATGGGCTTGGATTACGGCACCGCCGCTACAAGCGTATTCTCGCGAAAACATGTCGTTTATCACCTTTGGCGCACGCGTAAAGCCTGTGGACTACATCAGCGTGTTACTCGGTTATGACTATCAATTAAGTGGTAAGAACGATGAAACTGTCTATAACAATCTCTTTGCTATTACACCTCGTCCCGGTGGAGGAAAAGCCACAAATTACACTGAATGGAGATTTATTTTTGGTATTCAAGTCAATATCCTGCCAATGACATTTGGCTCGACAACCGCCGACCCACGCTCTGTGGACTTCTCGGCTGAGTCGCAAGGAGCAGACGTCATTATCCGCAAATTGGAAGACATTGGTGAAGATAAAGAAGTTACAAGTCGCAAAATCCAAGAAATTCAACGCCGACGCCAAGATATCGACAAGAACTTGCAACAACTTCGCCAGATTTTGAAAATTAGCGAACCTGCGCCTGCTTCTTCAGCCGTTCCGCTTCCTGCACCGTCGCCAGCACCGACGCAAGTCGCACCTACTGCGCCAGCACCTGCACCAGAGCCTTCAAAAGAAGAGCCGAAAAAGGAAGAGGAAGCACCAAAGAAAAAGCCCGTCAGAAAACGTAAGTAATTCAAACGCCTGTCAAGTCTCAACAGCCTTTTGGGGAAACCTGAAAGGCTGTTTTTGTTTCAAAACAGTTTTCAAACCATGACCGAACCAACCGTTAATATCGACCTTGCCAAACAGCACGGCTTGCTCGAAGAAGAGTATCAAAAAATGTTGGACATTCTCGGGCGCGTGCCGACCTATACCGAATTGGGCATTTTTTCGGTGATGTGGTCGGAGCATTGTAGCTACAAAAACTCTATCGCGGTTCTCAAAACGCTTCCGAGAAGCGGCGGACGATTGCTTGCCAAAGCCGGAGAAGAAAATGCAGGATTGGTGGATATTGGCGACGGACTTGCAGTTGCCTTCAAAATTGAATCACACAATCATCCATCGGCGGTAGAGCCGTATCAAGGTGCGGCAACGGGTGTTGGCGGCATTCACCGCGATATTTTCACGATGGGTGCGCGACCGATTGCCGCACTCAATTCGCTCCGATTTGGAAATCTCTCTGACCCACGTGTGAAATACTTGTTGGACGGCGTGGTGCGAGGCATCGGCGACTACGGTAACTCATTCGGCGTGCCAACCGTCGCGGGCGAAGTCTACTTCAATTCGTGTTATCAAGGAAATCCGCTTGTGAATGCAATGAGCGTGGGAATCGTCGAGCATCATCAAGTTGCAAGAGCCATTGCGAGTGGAGAAGGAAATCCTGTGCTGATTGTCGGCTCTGCAACAGGGAGAGACGGCATTCACGGGGCAACCTTTGCATCGGAAGAAATTTCGGAAGCGTCAGAGTCCAAGCGTCCAAGCGTGCAAGTGGGCGACCCCTTTGCTGAAAAACTTCTGCTCGAAGCCACGCTTGAAGCGATTGCAACGGGCTATGTGGTCGGTATCCAAGATATGGGCGCGGCAGGTCTCACGTGCTCCTCGTCGGAAATGTCCGCAAAGGCAATGGAAAAAACAGGTAAAGGCGGCATGGAACTCAATCTCGACCTTGTGCCTACGCGCGAGAAAGGCATGACGGCTTACGAAATCATGCTTTCCGAATCGCAAGAGCGAATGCTCATTGTTGCCGAAAAAGGACGCGAGCAAGCCATTATCGACATCTTCGAGAAGTGGGACGTCAATGCCGTCGTGATTGGCATAGTAACATCAGATGGCATGCTGCGCGTCAAACACCACGATAAAATTGTAGCCGAAGTCCCCGCAACCGCATTAGTGCTGGGAGGCGGCGCACCAGTCTACTACCGTGAAGCGAAAGAAAAAAAGCCAAACACGAAATTTCCTGCGCTCAAAAGAGACGATGAAATTGAGTTTGAAAAAGAAATTTTAAGACTACTCTCAAATCCTAACATCGCAAGCAAGCGTTGGGTTTATACGCAGTATGATTCAATGGTGCGCACAAACACGACCGTTGCCGTTGGTGCAAGCGACGCCGCCGTCGTTAGAATCAAAGGCACGAAGAAGGCATTAGCCATGAAAACGGACTGCAATTCAAAATACGTCTATCTCAATCCACGAAAAGGCGGAATGATTGCCGTTGCAGAATGTGCACGAAACGTCGCCTGCACCGGCGCAAGACCGCTGGGCGTAACGAACTGCCTGAACTTCGGCAATCCCTACAAGCCCGATGTGTATTTCCAATTCAAAGAAGCCGTAGCAGGAATGGGCGAAGCATGCGCAGTCTTCGAGACGCCTGTAACCGGAGGCAACGTCAGTTTTTACAATGAAACAATGGTCGACGGAAAATCAACGGCTGTGTTTCCGACGCCGACGATTGGCATCGTTGGATTGTTGGAAGACGTCTCAAAAGCCGTTACATCAAACTTCAAAAACGAAGGCGACGCAGTCATGCTTCTTGGTGAATTCAAACGGGATTTGAATGGCTCGCAATTTTTAGAGCAATCCTACAACGAACTTGGCGACGATGCGCCATTTGTAGATTTAATTTCAGAAAAGAAATTGCAAGACCTGCTCGTTGAACTGTCTGAACAACAACTTTTGCAATCGGCGCACGATGTCTCTGACGGCGGACTCGCCGTTGCCCTGATTGAATCGGCAATCATTGATGAGACGCATCAAAAAGGCGTTGCCGTAACGCTTGATGTGGCGGGCGATTTCGGGATTCAAGAAATGCTATTTTCGGAATCGCAAGGGCGAGTGATTTTATCGGTGAAGAAGGAACAAGTAGAGACGGTAAAAGTGCTTGCAAGAAATATTGGCGTGCCGTGTCAAATCATCGGTGAAGTGAAAGGAAAAGACGTTCAAATCGTGGTGAATGGTAAATTGGTTCTGAATCAATCACTACAACATCTTGCCGATGTCTATTTCAACGCCGTTGAGCGCGAGATAAACGGTTTGGTCGAAACCTAATTGTATGTGTTGTAAGAGATTGCCTGAAATGCGTATATTCGGGCGAGCAAGTTGTGCCAATCAGCCCTAATAAAAATTATCGTAAAAAGCCTTAAAGCCCATTAAAAGATGCGAATGAAGTCAAACGTCGGAGCGTGGCTCGTTCTTACCATTACATTTCTTGGACTGTGTTCCTCCACAAGTGTTGCGCAAACGCCTACAACAGCAAGTAGCAGGCTCTTTTACACGCAAAAGGGGTTTCTGCCGAGGCAGGGAACGGTCAGCATTGCCTACACAGGCGGCGTGTTCAGAAATGCAACGGGCTACTCAGTTGACGGAGGTGCAACGGCGGGAGCATTGGCGCAAACAACAGGCGATATTTTGTTTGATTACTCCATCAACAAAAACTACATGCTCTCAATCGGCACAAATGTATTCTTCACCACGCCTAACCTTCGTCTCGCGCCTCCGGATTTCCAACCCATGTCGACGGATTATTTGCGCCGCATAACGCTCGCACTGCGAATGGGGTCGTTTGGCGTTCTCTCCGAGCAGATTCAGTTAGGTGGATTATTCCGCGTTATGATTCCGTTTTCAGGAGAGTTCAACTCGCCCTTTCAACCTGTGGGATTGACCGCTCCGAATTTCTCTGGCGAGTTTATTGCATCATACTACTTCGATAAAGTCTTTCCACGCCTATCGCCCGGCATACACTTGAATGTAGGATTAAACTTGCTCTTGACAGAAAATATGAACATGACGCCCGTCGGCATTCTCAACAACGGTAACAATGCCATGGCGATGCGCTATGCTTTCGGGCTTGATTATCCCGTTTCAAATTCATTTACGCTGTTCACGGAAGTTTATGGAGAATTCTTTTTAACTGGCGGGTTGCCGACCGTGCTTTACGGCAGAGATCCATACAGTTACGCGCTTTTGGGAACGAAAATTCAACTCATCAACGATTTGTGGTTCGAAGCGGCGGGAGAGTTTTTAATTACGGATAATAAATCCTCAACTGTCTTTAATCCTCAACGTGGGATAACGCCATTCTCAACCAACAATGTGAATTATCCAAGCTATCGTGCGCTTTTCGGCTTGCGCTATGAGTTCAGTCGGCGTAAGTATATCCCGAACACGGCGGATGTGATGTATGGTCAAGCTTCGGCAGTTAACGAAAGCCCGTTTGTAACGACAAGTGCATCGAAGGCGCAAGCATTAGGGCTTTCACCGATTCAAGTCAGAGAAGCGGAAATCAAAGAGTTGGTCGCCGAAAAATCACAAGTCGATAGCCTTACGAAACTCTATCAAATGGAAGAAGCGGCACTTAACAATGCAAAGCGAGAGTATGATAGAATTTCAAGTTCTTCATCTGCGCCGCAAGAGGCGGAGAAGTTGAAGGCATTGAAGGAAAAAATTGAGAAAAATGAAAAAGCGTTGGCGGAAAGCAAAAAAGAATTAGCCGAACTAAGACGAAAAGATGGGCGCATACGCTTGGAATTGCGTCGCACATATGTGGACTTAGAAAAAGGTAATAAGCCGCGAAAGCGTGCCGTCAGTTCTGCTGATAGACAGCGCGGCAGAATCATTCTTGACGTCATTGATGAGCAAAGCGAAGAAATCGCGCTCTTCTTCAAAGAATTGAGAAAGTATGATGAAAAACTTTACGGCAGGCTTTACTATGAAATTACGATTGGCAAAAATGGTCGCGTCGAGCGGGTGCGACTGCTTGTTTCAAGTTTAGATGAATCGCTGCCGATTTCAAGTTACACGGAAGACCAAATTTCTGAAAAAGTGCGGAATTGGAAGTTCCCGCCCGGCGAGTCGGAAATCGTTATCGACATTTTAAAGCTCGAACTGACGCCCAGCGGCAATTTGAGAATCTCAAGTTGATAAAGTTTCAAGCTGATAAGGTGTTACTCATCGTTCTGATAGTTGAACCCTGATGAATTGAACCCTGATGAACTGAACAAAGAGCACGCGCCACCGTGCTCTATCGCACCCCGACTCACTCGGCGAACGAACATAAAAAATGATAAATTAAAATTATATTCCCTCTACACATTGGGGCACCAAAAAGCGGCGCAAAACAAAATTGAGAAATTAAAATGGATGTCAAAGACACCACACGGGTTCTCGGCGAAGTCAGCATCTTTGAATCGCTTGGCGACAAAGAACTCGCGGAAATCGTCAGCCGAAGCCAGTTTGTTACATTCAAAAAAGACGATGTCATTATTTTTGAAAGCGAAACAGGAAACGCCGTGTTCGTGATTTTGGAAGGCATGGTCAAAATCTCTCGAACGAATGAAGATTACAAAGAAGTTATTTTAGCCATTTTAGGCGAGCGAGATTTCTTCGGCGAAATGTCGGTATTGGACGGAGCACTGCGCTCTGCTGACGCCATCGCACTCTCCAAAGTCCAGTTGCTTAAAATTGATGGAAAGGTTTTCCTTGAGTTTCTTGAAAAGCACCCGAAACTAGCTATCTCGCTCTTGCGTGAACTTGTAAGCCGACTGCGAAAGACCGACCATCAAATCAAGAGCATTTCGCTGGCAGATGCTGTCGGGAAAGTTGCCTCTACGATTATTCGCCTTGCCAATGACGTCGGTCGCCAAAAACGAGACCGAGTGGAAATCGACAACTTCGCCAGCCAACAAGAAATCGCTAACTACGCCGCCACATCACGCGAAACCATTTCTCGCGTGCTCTCTATGTTTGAGCGCGAAGGATTAATTGAGCGCGAGATGAATAAAATCATTATTGTAAACTTCGAGGATTTCAAAAAACGCTTCGGCGAATAGCGCAAGCAATGGCGAAAGAAAAAAAGAAAATCGTTTCTTACACTGTCGCCCTCATTCCTGAAGATGGAACCGAAAGCCGTGCGTTCGGTGGAATTACGCGCAGTAAAATCATTTTCATTGCTGTTAGCTTGCTGGTGCTTGGAAGCCTTTTAGCCTCTCTCCTGATTGTTTTCACCCCGCTACGCCTGCTCATTCCCGGCTACGCACAACCCGAATACTGGCGACAGCTCGAGCAAAATCAAAGACAGTTAGACAGTTTAAGCGTCCGCGTTTTGCAGTTAGATTATTACAATCACAAATTGAAGCTTTTGCTTGGGGCGTTGCCTGAAAGCTCGGCTGTTCAGTCAAAATCATCGCAAAAAACGCCGCTCACGCCGCAGGAAGTCGGAAGAGCCGTCAAGGGCTACGTGATGAAGCAAACGCCTACAATTCAAGCAACGCTTCTTGCCGAACCTGATGTGATGCTCTTCGCAGGTAGCATTGTCCAAGGTCGGCTCTCACAAGGATTTGCGCCCGAGCGAAGCCACTATGGAATCGACATTGCAACGGCACTCAATGAGCCAATCGGCGCATTTGCTGACGGCACAGCGATATTTGCAGACTGGACAGATGATTACGGTTGGTCGATTATCCTTCAACATGGTGGCTATACAACCTTTTACAAACATTGCAGCAAAATTTTAGTTCGCGAAGGCGAGCCGATTCGGCGCGGTCAGACGATTGCACTCACAGGCAACACAGGATTGGAAAGCTCAGGACCGCACCTGCATTTTGAACTTTGGAAAAACGGCATTCCGCTCAATCCATTGGATTACATCATTTTGAACTAACTCATCTATCATCAACCGAAGTCGATATGTTTGCCAAGAAAAACGGAACGCA
>CALGMC010000273.1 GCA_937959145.1 uncultured Chlorobiales bacterium | reverse complement strand
AACATCGTCTTAGACCCCGTCATGGTCGCGAAAAGTGGCGATAAACTTTTGCAGGATAACGCCATCGAAGCCTTGCGCACGAAACTGCTTCCGCTTGCAACTGTCATCACGCCGAACCTTCCCGAAGCCTCCGTGTTGCTTGGGCGCAGTGTGGTGGTTGAAGCCGACATGACACAAGCGGTAAAAGAGTTACAATCGCTCGGTGCGAAAAACGTCTTGCTCAAAGGCGGGCACTTGGGCGGAAACAAGAGTTCCGACTTGCTCCTCACCGAAGGCGGAAAAACCTTGTGGTTCGAGGCAGAACGCATTGAAACCAAAAACACGCACGGAACAGGTTGCACCTATTCTTCCGCCATTGCCACCTTTCTCGGCAAAGGCTACGCGCTTGAAAACGCCATCGCCTCCGCCAAACAATACATTTCCGATGCGATTCGCTTCGGCGCAACTTATCAACTTGGACACGGACACGGACCTGTGCATCACTTTTTCAAACACTGGGAGTGAACAAGATTGAGCGGAACGCTTTACATCGTCGCTACCCCCATTGGCAACCTTGAAGACATTACGCTTCGCGCACTTCATACGCTCAAAACGGTCGACCTCATCGCTTGCGAAGACACGCGGCACACCTTGAAGTTGCTTCGCCATTACAGCATTTCCGACAAGCCGCTCTTTGCTTATCACAACTTCAATGAGCGCACCGCAACCGAACGCCTCATCAACGAACTTCTGCAAGGCAAATCGGTCGCGCTCGTCAGCGATGCGGGCACGCCTTCACTTTCAGACCCAGGATTTTTCCTTGTTCGCGCCGCGCATGAGCGTGGGCTTCGCGTTGTGCCGATTGCAGGCGTTAGTGCGCTGACCGCCGCTGTTTGCGTCTCGCCCATTCCAATTCGCTATTTTTATTTCGAGGGATTTCTTCCGCAGAAAAAAGGTCGACAAACGCGCCTGAAATATCTTGCTTCGCTTGGCACAACCGTCATTTTGTATGAGTCGCCGCATCGGCTTCTGAAATTGCTCGACGAACTCACGGAATACTTCGGCAACCCAACCGTGATGATTGCGCGCGAACTGACAAAAGTTCACGAAGAAATTTTGCTCGGCTCGCCTTCAGAACTCAAAGCCAAATTTTCGGCAAAAAAAATTTTGGGCGAATTTGTCGTGATTGTTCATTCAGCAAACACAACAACCGATTTTTCAGAAAGTAACCCTAACGCGCATGAAGATTTTTAACGACCCGAAAACCCTTCAATCGTTTTCAGAAATGTTGCGCTTACAGGAAAAGCGCATCGGCTTTGTGCCAACGATGGGCGCACTTCACGATGGGCATTTGAGCCTCGTGAAGATTGCCAAATCGCGCGCCGATGTGGTGATGATGAGCATTTTTGTCAATCCTCTTCAATTCGGGAAAGCAGAAGATTTCAGCAAGTATCCGCGTCCGTTTGAGCGCGATGTGGAACTTGCACGTTTTGCGGGGGTCGATATTCTCTTTGCGCCGTCTGCTGAAGCCTTATATGGTCAAGGATTTCAGTCGTTTGTCGAAGTGGAGCATGTCTCAAAGGGTTTTGAAGGCGCGATTCGTCCGACACATTTTCGCGGCGTGGCAACAGTGGTGCTCAAACTTTTCAACCTCACAAAGCCTCATGTTGCGGTCTTCGGTGAAAAAGATGCGCAACAACTGACGCTCATTCGCCGAATGGCAACCGACCTTAACCTTGATGTGGAAATCATCGGTGCGCCGATTGTGCGCGAGCCTGACGGCTTGGCGATGAGTTCGCGCAATGTGTATTTAACTTCTGAACAGCGAAAAGAAGCAACGGTTTTATATCGCGCCTTGATGCAAGCCAAATCGCACCTCGACGCAGGCGAAAGAAATGTTGATGTTCTCAAAATGCTTGTAACCCGCACAATTCAAGCTTCGCCAATCACGTTGATTGATTATGTCGATATTGTCGACGATGACGCTTTTTCGCCTGCAACATCACTTCAAAGCGGCAAAAGTTATTTTCTCATTTTAGCCGTGCGTCTCGGCGAGGTGAGGCTACTTGATAACCTTCATTTTTCAGCCTGACTTTTTACCATAACTTTTCTTCAACCATAAACTTCTTCAACCTTAAACACAGTCGCTATGTCGGAACAATTTACCACAGAATCGCAATCTGAATCGCCTGATAATTTCAACTCGGTTTTAATTGGCGGCACTGTCATTTTCGTGATTGGCATTGTGCCGTTTTTGAATCTTATCAACGGTTGTTGCTTGGGTATGCTTCTCGGCGGCGGCGTTGCCGTTTGGCATTACACCAATCAATACAACCTGACGCTCACGAGCGGCGAAGGCTTCAAACTTGGTGCACTGGCAGGCTTGCTTGGCGGACTTGCAGGTTTGGTCGTCGGTTATGTGTTACTTGCCTTGTTTGATTATCAACCGGGCAAAGAAGCATTGCAGGAACTCATGCTTAACATTTTCGGCAGCGACCCCGCCACCAGGGCACAGATGGAAGAATCGTTTCGTGAGCAATCGACAAATGCGTTAAGCGTAAGCGCGATTGCTATCGCCACGATTACAACGGCAATTATCTATCCGCTTTTTGCAGGACTTGGTGGCATTATCGGGGCTTCGCTCTTCAAAAAAGGCTCGCCACAAGTTTAGCCTTTGAATCAGGAATCTTTACGCAATGCGCGAAGTTGCGCCAAGCGATTGCCGCTGTATTGCTTGCGGTTAAAGGTATTGCCTTTGCAAGGATTGGCGACGTTTTCGCGCTGTGGAATTGGCTCGCCGTATAAATCGCAGTGATGCAAGGATAGGTTGTAATTGACGCAATACGGGCACGCCGACGCTAAATTGATTTGCGCAACGATGCTCTTTGAATCGTTGTAAGTATTTTTTGCCCACATCGGCGCGGCAGAAGATTCTTGACCTGATGTTGCAGAACTTGTCGACGGTGATGGTTCTAATGAGGCGAGTGTTCGGCGGGAATACTGAAACATACTACATACTGCGGTTAATGTTAATTAAGACAGGCTCAATTTGTGAAATGTTTCTTTTTCTTTCAACATCTGCCCATATTTTTTCCCAAACGCTTTGCCTTGACACGCTTTTCAGCGATGGCGTATATTGACGCCACATTGACCGCTAATTCTAATCCATCAATCATGCGCTATTTTTTTGCGTTGCTTACTGTGCTGTTGCTCTTCTTTCAGTCGCTTTTTGCACAGGACGGTTTGCAAGTTTTAAGCAAAGATGAAACCAGCCTTACCTTTTCATTCACACCTTTGTGGCAAGAAGTCGACACAATTGAATCCAACAATTTCCTTTACCAGCACTTTCATTTCAGAGGGGGCTCACCCAGTTCAGAACGCATTGGATTGCCCGATGTGAAAACACTTTTCTTTCCGATTCTCGTTGGCTCTCCGAAACCGACGCGCGTTGAAATTCTTTCTACTGAAAGCGTAACGATTTCAAACATCGACCTTGCCCCCACGCCTTCGTTCGACAAAGACGGCAACGCCACATTTGAACGCGCACCAAACTACGACACTGCCCCGCTCCCCAAACTTGTCGAAGCCTCTACGCCTGAAATTGCACGTGGCTACTTCATCTCAACGATTGCCATAACCCCCATGCAATACAGCGCGAAGACAAAATCGCTTCAAAAGTTTTCCAAAATCGTGGCGCGTGTTTCCTTTGAGCGTTTTGCTTCACCATCATTCTTTCAAAGTCGCCTTGCTCCGAAGTCCAGCGAGATATTCGCCCATCTTGTGAATTTTGATGTTGGAAAATCATGGAATATCCCTCCACTCCGCAATGCGACCACCGACACCGTTACACAAAGCGTTCTGCGTTCAGGACGGTTCTACAAGTTAGAACTGCGCGAAGAAGGCGTTTATCGCTTAGACCGTCAATACCTTGAATCAATCGGAATCAATCCAAATACGATTGACCCGCGCAAACTGAAAATTTACTTCAACGGCGGCGATGAGTTAGAGACGCGCGTCAATTCTGTCAAAATTCCCGACCTGCAAGAGCAAGCCATTTTCGTTTCAGGCGAAGCCGATGGCTCTTTCGATTCAGGCGATTTCATTCTCTTTTATGCCAAAGCCACGCAAGGCTTGCGATTCAATTCAGCCACGCAACAATTTTCGCACTACAACAATCACTTTACCAATTCATCGTTTGCCTTTCTTTCGCTCGATGGCGAAAATGGCAAGCGTCTGTCGCTGGAGCCGTCGCTCCAAGAGCCGTCGCCGTTTGTGGCGCAATCGTTCCGCACACAAAGTTTCGTCGAGAACGACCGCGTTCATTTCACAAATTTTGGAATTCATTTTTATGATGTTCCGCTGACTTCTTCTCGCCGAAATGCAACTTATACTTTACCAACGCCTTCGCTTGACGCTTCTCGCCCCGTCGCGCTTCGCGCGTTTTATGTGCTTGCCAGCAACTTACCTGAAACCTTTTCTCTTCGCTATGGCAATACAACGCTTAGTCAGTTCAGCACCTTTGGAAGCACTGTCGGTCCGTATCGTACGGGCACCACTTTTTCCATGAACGTGAACTCCTTTCAAGCCGCCGCTCAACCCAGCCAGTCGTTTTTAATCGAGTTTTCGGGCAACAGCGCAACGGGTTCTCTTTATCCCGATTGGATTGAAGTTGACTACTGGCGACGCTTTGAGGCAGAAAACGGATTTTTATCTTTTAATTCTCTTGTTGGACTTTCATCGGAGCAAGCCGTAGAATATCGCTTATTGGGCTTTGCGCCGTCGCTCATGGTTTGGGACATCTCTTCGGGCAAGATGATTTCAGGCATTTCTCCTGCGGGTGCGTTTCAACGCCAAGAATCGCCAAGCGAATTTCGAGAGTATATCGCCTTTGACAATTCCTACTCGTTCAAGCGTCCGATTTCGGCAACGCTGGTTGCGAATCAAAACATTCGCAGTCTCGTTGCGCAAAGTCCTGAATACATCATCATCTATCCGAAAGAATACGAATCGGCGGCGATGCAGATTTTCAATTACCGACGCGACAACGCTCGATGGGGCGCGCTTGCCTTGCGCTCGGCTATGGTTTCAACCGAACAA
>CALGMC010000272.1 GCA_937959145.1 uncultured Chlorobiales bacterium | reverse complement strand
TCGTTCAATCTTGGCACAGCGTGGCGACCGCCGAGCATCAATGAACTTTACAGTTACGGCGTTCATCACGGCACGGCACAGTTTGAAATTGGCGACTCTACTTTGAACATCGAAAAAAGCCTAAGCCTTGACGGAATCCTGCGCTATGAAACCTCACGCGTGAGCACAGAAATCGCCATTTATCATAATCTCATTTCAGGTTTCATTTACCTTTTTCCACTTTCTGAACCGACTGTCACGTTTCGTGGAGCGTTTCCGTCTTTTCGCTATCAACAAGCCGACACGCGGCTTTATGGGATTGACGCCAGCGTGAAATGGTCTATACTCAGCGATTTGCGCCTTGATGCGACGCTTTCAGTGGTTCGCGCCGATAACCTGCAAACCAACGCGCCAATTTATCAAATGCCTTCAGACCGTTTGATGCTCTTGGCTCATTATCACTTAAATGATGTCGGGCTCTTCAAATCGAATTTTATTGAACTTGGGGCGACGCTTGTTCGTCGGCAATATCGATATCCCACACTTCCACAACCTGAAACCTTGCCGCCCTTTTTTCCTGATGAAGCGACTTATCGCGATTATTTGCGCCTAATTGTTCAGCCTCCTGCGGGCTACGCGCTTTTCAATGTTTCTGCTGGCACACAAGTTTCAATCGGCAAACAGTCATTCGCCATCAATCTTTCCGCTCAAAATTTATTCAATCGTCAATACCGTGATTATTTGAGTCGATTTCGATACTTCGCCGACGATGCAGGGCGCAACATCGTGCTACGCCTAAATGTGCCCATTGGCAAGACTTAAACTTTCTTGTGTTCTTTTTCTAACAACCTTAAAACAACTTCTAACTAAACTGTTATGATTATGCAAAACAAGAAGTTCAATTCGCTTTTTCTAATTCGTGCCGCATTGGTCGTTTCGTTTTTCGTAGTGGGATGCTCCAAAGACCCCGCCAATCCTTCCAATCCTCGCAACGAATCTGAAACGATTACGACTTTCAAACTTCGTTTTGTTCAAGAAGACGACACCACACGCGTCTTCGAGGCACAGTGGCGCGACCTCGACGGTCAAGGTCCGAATCCACCGACCATTAGCGGTTTTTCATTGCCCGCCAATAAATCATTCAAAGGCACGGTGAAAGTTCTTGACGAAACCAAGAACCCCGTCGTCGACCTTACCGAAGAAATCGAGAAAGAAGATGAAGACCATCAATTCTTCTACATCGTTTCAGGCGCAAATCTCACACTGGCATACGATGATGAAGATAGCAACGGCAAACCTGTTGGCTTAAAAATCACGGCTACAACCGCTGCCCCAAGTTCAGGCACCTTACGTGTTATTTTGAAGCACGAGGCAACGAAAAACACAACCATCAGCGTGCCCTCTACCAACGGAGACACCGATTTGGATATTGTATTGCCTGTTAGAATTCAGTAGTGAGTTCTTTTTGTTCTTTTGTTCTTTCCTTTGTTGGTTGTCGGCTCAGCGCAAGTTGAGCCGACTTTTTTATCGGCTCTCATCTTTTTCCCTCCTGAAACTTTTTCCGTTCCCTATCGAGTTAAGTTTAGACCAATTCATCAGTTAATTCAACCTAAACCTAACTTACTATGCTTATCAGTATTTCGGCGAATCTTATTATGGTCTTAATCGGGATTTCAAAAGTTGGCATTCTCGGCTTGCTTACTGGCTCTTTGATTAGTAACAATGCCTCATCTATGGCTTCGGTGGAAGTCGGAAAGCCTGCTCCTCTGTTCACGCTCAAAAATGTCGACGGAAAAGATGTGAGCCTTTCAGACTTCAAAGGCAAAATCGTTGTGCTGGAATGGACGAACCCGGGTTGCCCGTTCGTCGTCGGTCATTACAAGAACAACAATATGCAAAACCTGCAAAAAGAACTGACCGACAAAGGCGTGATTTGGCTTGCGATTAACTCAACAAATAAAAATCACAAAGACTACCAAACCGCTTCGGAGTTCAAGGCGCAGATGGCAGAATGGAAAGCCCACGCCTCTCACTACTTGCTCGATGAAGATGGAAAAGTCGGAAAGATGTTTGATGCGAAAACCACACCGCACACGTTTGTCATTGACAAAAATGGAAACCTCGCCTACATGGGCGCAATTGACGACGACCGCTCCGCTAACGGCGGCAAAGACGCCAAAGTCAATTATGTCAAAAAGGCTGTCGAAGAGCTTTTGGCAGGAAAAGAGGTCTCGGAAAAAGTTACGAAGCAATACGGCTGTAGCATCAAGTATTAAGCTATTCCTAAATCCAGATTCAGAACGCCGACCACCCGTCGGCGTTTCTTGTTTGTATGGATTATATTGCGCTTTTCTTCAAAAACAGTTTTCTGCGAAACTCCACGCTTTTCCTGAGCGCATTGAAATCCAACGGTTTGCGATGAAATTCATCAATATCTCTTTGTTTGAGCATCATTTGGATATCCTCGAAATCAGTAAAGCCTGAAATCAAAATTACTTGAAAATCTTTGTTGATGGCTTTGATTTGTCGCGCCACTTCTCCACCGTTCATTTCAGGCATGCGATAATCCACGATGAAGACTTGCGCAGAGAACGGTTCAGCCTGAACAAATTTCAATGCTTCAATCGGCGACTGAAAGTATTTGACCGTGTAGGTTTCGTCAAACACGTCAGATATGGTTTCGCCCACTGATGGGTCGTCGTCAATCACAATTAGCATAATCCGTTTAATTGAAAATGATTATTCGCTCTCGAGTTGCGATTCAGAGACGAGTTCGTAATTGCCTGTGTTGGTAATGTCGGAAAAAACAAACCGCTTGTTGAGGTTTTTGTAAATCCATATTTCTCGAGTTGGACGGTTGAGTGGGAACTCGCGCGAGACTTCGGTCGGCTTGCCGAAGCGGATATAAACGCGCCCTCTATCGGTTCGCCAGCCGAACTCGCGGTTGGTGTAAAAGTTGAAGAAGGTATAATCAACCCGTCTGAAAAATTCTTCTAAGGCTTCGTTGAACTCGGTATCGGGCGTTGGGTCTTGTGTTTTCCAGAAGGCAAGAAATTTGCGGCG
>CALGMC010000271.1 GCA_937959145.1 uncultured Chlorobiales bacterium | reverse complement strand
CAACTATGCACGAACAGCACGAGATTCCTCTTGTTCTTCTCATACCGTTTGCACTGCTTTTAGCCTCAATCGCTGTAATGCCACTGACATTTGCGCACTTTTGGGAAAGCAACCGCAATAAACTCATTGTGGCATTAGTGTGTAGCCTGCCTGTGTTAGGATTTTTAATTTACAATGCCATGTGGGGCGAATTGAAGCACGCGCTTCTCTTCGACTATGTGCCATTTCTCATTTTGCTCAGCGCGCTCTTTGTGATTACAGGTGGAATCAACATCACGGGCGATATTGAAGCAAAGCCGATTATCAATACCACATTTATGGCAATCGGTGCAGTGCTCGCTTCGCTGATGGGCACGACAGGCGCGGCAATGCTCCTCATTCGTCCGCTCTTGGAAACCAACGCTGAACGGCAGTTCAAAGTCCACACCGTGCTCTTTTTCATTGGCGTTGTGGCGAATTGCGGTGGATTAGTAACGCCGCTTGGAGACCCGCCGCTTTTCGTCCTCTATTTGCGCGGCGTGCCGTTTGAATGGTTTTTGAACCTTCTGCCTGTGTGGCTCTTTGCGAACATTATTCTGCTTGCAACCTACTTCGGCGTGGATTCTTATTACTACTACCAAAAAGAAAGTCTTGCCGCGTTGAAGCGCGATATTGAAGAAATTCGACCCATAAAACTTACAGGTAACATAAACTTCGTGTTGCTTCTGGGCGTGGTCATTTCGGTAGCGTTTCTCAATGAGCAATACATTCCGCTCTTCAAGCAAAATGAATATGCGAAGTTCTTGCGCGAACTTGTGATTTTAATTTTGCTCGGATTGTCGCTTTGGCTAACGAAAAAGGAAGTGCGCGAGGCGAATAAATTCTCATGGCATCCGATTGAAGAAGTCGCTTATCTCTTCTTGGGCATTTTCATCACGATGATTCCTTGCTTGCTCTTCTTGGAAGCCAACGCGCCAACGCTGGGCGTAACGAGTCCTGTACAGTTTTTCTACGCGACGGGTGTTTTGAGTGGCGTTTTAGATAACACGCCGACTGCCGTTACCTTTTACTCGTTGGCGTTGGGCTTAGCGCAACAAGCCGATGTCATGATTGCAGGTATTCCCGAAATGACGCTCAAAGCGATTTGCATTGGTGCAGTCTTTTTTGGAGCGATGACTTACATCGGCAACGCGCCGAATTTTATGGTCAAAGCCGTCTCCGAAGAGCAAAATGTAGAGATGCCGAGTTTTGGCGGATATATGGCGAAGTTTTCGCTTGTGGTGCTCTTGCCGCTCTTTGTATTGGTGCAGTTGATTTTCTTTTAAGCGGATTGCGTTTGTGCCGATTGCGTCGCTTCTTCGGCAAGTTGCAGAGATGCGTTGTGCGGCGGTGTGCGTTTCCATCGGTTGTGAAGCCAGAACCATTGGTCGGGATAGCGTCGAATGTAGGATTCAATCGCACGGGTATATCGCTCGGCTAACACCTTGACATTATCGGCTGAAAAAGTGAGGTCATCGGTTTTGATTTCGGTGAGTTCTAAGCGGTGGCGACCAACGCCGATGCGCCTTGGCATTGAAAGAATAACAGGCAATCGCGTGCGAAGCGCGAAGACGGCGGCACCGAGAAAAATAGCGGCATCGCGTCCGAGAAACGTGGTGAAGTAATCGTCGCTGTGTGCGGCTTGGTCGCTGAGCAGGGCAAGCAGTTTGCCTTCGCGCAGTCGCTTTAAGCCGAGTTTCGGCGCGTCGCTCATCGAGATAAATTCATTACCGCCCAGCGTGCGCCACTCGAGCATTTTCTTGTCAAGAAACTTGTTGGAGAAGGGTTTATAGACAATCGCGCATGGCTTCGCCAAAAATGCCCAGCACATGGCTTTGAGTTCCCAATTTCCGAAATGCGCCGATACAACAATCGCGCCCTTGCCTTCTGCGTAGCACTTTTCAACAAGGTGTAAATTCTCGACTTCAAAAATTTTCTCCGCATCAGCCCTCGATCGAATCAGCGGCGCACGCATGATTTCAAAAAGCGATTGCGCTTGCTCGATATAAACCTGCCGTGCAATGCCTGCTCGCTCGGCTTCAGATTTTTCAGGGAAACATAGTCGAAGATTGGTCTCGACCAATTTGCGGCGCAATTTTACCCGTTCATAAAGCCAGTTTCCAACAACTTCGCCAAGTCGATAAACGCGCTCAATCGTGAGCCGACGCACGATTGCACCAATCAGCATAAAGATGCCGTAGACCAACGCATCAACAAGGGTTTTGAAAAGACGCTTCATAAAAAACACATTGAATTTTCTTGACGAAAGAAGGCGTGCGATTTCGTATCTTCACGCACCTCGTCCGCGCACAGAAATTAAACAAAAAATAATGGCAACTGCACTTTCACTTGATAATGAAAAACCGCTTTTAACGCTTGAAGAAGCCAAATCCTTTGTCCGATTTCATCAACAGCAAGGGCGGACGGTGGTTTTCACAAATGGGTGTTTTGATATTTTGCACGCAGGGCATGTGCAGTATTTGAACAAAGCCAAAGCCCTCGGCGATGTGCTCGTGGTTGCCATCAACAGCGATGCGTCCGTCAAGCGATTGAAGGGTGAAAAACGCCCCATCAACACGCAAGAAGATAGAGCGTATCTTCTCAAAAATCTTAAAGCCGTCGATGCCGTTCTGCTCTTTGAAGACGACACGCCGCTTTCAGTGATTGAAACGCTCTTGCCCGATGTGTTGGTCAAAGGAGCGGATTGGGCGGTTGAAAATATCGTCGGTAAGGACGTTGTTGAAGCACACGGCGGAAGCGTTCAAACGATTTCGTTTTTAGATGGACGCTCAACCACTGGCACGATTGAAAAAATTCTGAACGCTTACACTTAAAGAGCCTTGTCGATACGATGATTATTCCGCGCATATTTAAGTTCTTACGACGCACGCTCTACACGCTCATCATAACGGTGTTTGTTGCCATCATTGGGCTGTATATTTTCTTGAACACCCAACTCGGCGAGCGGTTTCTGAAATCGTTTGCTGAAAAACAATTCGCGCAACTCTTCAACGGACGGCTCACGATTGAGCGCGCCGAACTCGGATTTCCAACATCGCTCTCACTTCACCAAGTTAAAGTCTTTGTTGCGGACGACACGACCGAAAGTCTTTCGCTCGAGCAAATTTCACTAAGCATTGTTGGCGTTTCGCTGCATCGAAACATCGAGGAAGGATTCATCAAAGACCTTCACATCGGCAGAATTTCACTGCAAACGCCGAAAGCCACAGTTATTCAAGAGCGAGACAGCACGCTACGACTCATGCGGCTCTTCAAGCCCGATTCAACCGCAACGGTTGACACGAGCGAAAGCAAACCGATTAAATTTCTGGTCGACGAACTCTCGATTCGCAACGGCGATTTCTGGTGGATGAATCGCGCCGCGCCGCCCGTAGATGCCGAAATGCGCATCGCCCTCGATTCGCTTCGCGAGCAAAACATTAAGCCCGTCAATTTTGATAGCCTGCACCTTGCGAATGTGAATTTCCTGCTTAAAGGCGAACTCAACGGAGACTTCATCACGGCAACGCTTCAAGAACTCTCGTTTGAGATTCCTGAAGCAGATTTTTCCGTTACAGAAACAAATCTTTACTTCTCGCTCACGCCTCAACGCATCGAGGTAACAGGGCTTACGCTTAAAACATCGCGCTCGTCGATTCAACTGACAGGCGCGCTTCACCGCTACGACATCTTCGCGCCGTATTCAGAGGATTCGCTCAAACAGGCGGGATTTGATTTCAACCTCGACATTCAGAAACTTGCTTTTGACGATGTCAAACGCCTTGTGCCAACGCTTTATGGGTTGAACGGCACGCTTCGCGCAAAAGCCATTGCACGTGGCACGCCCGATTCGTTCAAGATTGAAGAACTCGTGCTCGAAGCCGAGCGAAGCCGAATCGGCATTTCAGGGTCGGTCAAGCAAGCCTTCACGCCTGAGTTATCTGAATTAAATCTCTCACTGCAAAACACATATCTGAACCTTTCTGATGCGGCGAAAATAATGCCGTCGCTATCTCTGCCTGATTTGAGCGACGCGGGTCGGGTGGATTTCAAAGGCGGATTCAATGGCAGACTCAACCGCTTTCGGGCACGGCTTTCCGCCGCATCTCAATTCGGGACAGTCGATGCCGATGTTGAAATCGCATTGCCAAAAAATCGCTTGCCTGAATATGCTGGCGTGTTCACCCTCGAGCATCTCAACATGGGCAAAGCTTTGAAAAACCCTGCGCTGACCAGCGATTTGAACCTTTCTGCCAAACTTGAAGGAAGTGGCAATTCGCTTGAAAACATAAGCGCGAAGTTTGTAGCAACAATGAAGAAATCGCGCTTCGATGAATATACCATCACGGATTTTGTGGCAAATGCAGGCGTTTCCCAAAAGCGATTCACGGGCGAGTTGTTTATTGAGATGGGCGAGCAATTTGCAGAGTTTTTAGGTATGATTGACCTCTCCAAAGAAATTCCGACTTATCAAGGCGAAGGACGATTAGGAAATTTTGATATTGCCACTTTCACCAAAGACGACAGCCTCAGAAGCAACCTCAACTTGGGCTACACACTCAACGGAAGTGGCTTTGCGCTTGGCGACATCACGCTTGACTTCAAATTGGAACTTGATTCCTCGACAATCGGAAAACTTCCGATTCGCAAAGGCACGAAAGCACAGGCGACACTCGTGCAGGAGAAAATCGA
>CALGMC010000270.1 GCA_937959145.1 uncultured Chlorobiales bacterium | reverse complement strand
GGCGTTTTCGTGCCGCGACAAGCGAGCGATACGACCTATTTCGTCGAGATGCAATTCCAACCAGATGAGCAATTTTATGCGCGATTTTTCGCAGAAGTTTTTCTTTATTTGAAGCAGTTCCAAGTGAAGCGTTGGCGTGCCGTCAGTGTTTTTCCAAGCCGAAGTGTAGAGCCGAAAAATTACGAAGCCTATCGTCCACTGCTTGACAGCGACTTCGTCTTGCGCGTATATTTAGACGAGTTGCCAGGCATTGAGGCTTTGGACGAAACGATTGGTTTGTTCAAGTTGGTCGTTGAGCCCGAAAAAACGGCAATCGAAGCCGCGCGCGTTTTAGCCGAGCGCACACCGAAACAGTTAGATTTCATCGAGCGCGTGCTGTTTTACAAATTCAAAAATTTATCGCGAAAGGAGATTTTGAAAATGCTCAGTATCCGAGAAGAATTTGAAGAAGAACTGAAAAAGACCCGTGCCTACCAAGAAATTTTGGAAGAAGGCAGAGAGGCAGGTATTCGCGAGGGCTTACAACAGGGCTTACAACAAGGCTTACAGCAAGGCTTACAACAAGGCATACTCAAGGCTGTTCCGCTCCTGCGCGAATTAGGCTTAACCGATGAAGTCATCGCCGCGCGTTTGAACGTGCCGATTGAAAAGGTGAAATCGGTGTAAGGGCGAACCATCGCGATTTCTTTTGCTACAAAAACGGCGGGTATTGCCCGCCGTTGTCATCAACAGACTGTTGATGCGAGTGTTTCAAGCATAGTGCTTGTGCTCATGCTCAGCACTATCTTGCAAAACCAACTGCTCAATGGTTGCCATCGTGATGGAAACCATCAAGAAGAGCGCAATGACGGATTGAGGCATGGTATAAACAGCAACAATTCCCATAATAAACAGCACGCCTATCGTGTTCGCAATCGCCGACATCATCAAAATGACCTTGTGGTGCGTAATCCGTCGTGCGAAGTTCAAAAATCCGAGAAAGACCAGCGCAAGCCCAGAGCCAAAGAACCAGACCGCTTCTTGGGTGAGCATGTCGTAAAAAATCGGTGTAAGTATCAACTGCGTGATGCCGAGAAGCGTAAGCGCAATGACACTCACTTTGTCTATCTTGTTCATAACCCTTCTCCTTTCAAATGTGCGTTTAAGGTTTTTGACCTCATGAATTGAGCGTCTTTATTCCTAACTACGAAAGTGCCTCAAAAATGTGGCGAAGATTTTTTTGCCGATAGAATGTGTTTAACTTTCGTCAAGTTTTTCAGGACATTTCAAGCGATTTAACCGTAGTTCAATATGTCAGGCTTAACCATTGCGGGAAAAACATTTGCTTCGCGCTTGCTCATCGGCTCGGCACGATTTCCGAACCCACAAACCATGATGCAAGCCATCGAAGCCAGCGGCGCAGAACTTGTAACCGTCGCCATTCGCCGAATTAACCTTGCCGATAAATCTTCCGAGAGCATTTTGCAGTATCTCAATCCCAAAAAGCACTTTCTTTTGCCGAACACAGCGGGTTGCTACACTGCCAAAGATGCCGTTCTAACCGCCCAACTCGCTCGCGAAGCCCTCGAAACGAACTGGGTTAAGTTGGAAGTAATTGGCGACGACGAAACGCTCTTTCCCGATGTGGTTGAACTTCTCAAAGCCGCAGAACAACTCATCGCCGATGGCTTCACCGTGCTGGCATACTGCAACGACGACGTGATTACATGCCGAAAGTTGCGCGATGTTGGATGCGCCGCCGTCATGCCGCTTGCTTCACCGATTGGGTCAGGCATGGGGATTCGCAATCCGTATAACTTGCAGATTATTCGCGAAGTCCTCTCCGATGTGCCGCTCATCATTGATGCCGGAATTGGCACAGCAAGCGACGCCGCTATCGCGATGGAACTCGGCTACGACGGCGTGTTGCTCAATACTGCCATCTCACAAGCCCAACACCCCGTTCAAATGGCAACGGCAATGAAACTGGCGGTCGAAGCTGGTCGGCTGGCGTTTGAAGCAGGGCGCATTCCGCGCAAACTCTACGCGACTGCCTCCAGCCCGATGGAAGGCGTTATCAACACTTGATAAACCTAAACTTACACAGAAAGGAGTCTCACCTGTGTTCTGGCGCGCCATTTTCTTATTTGGACTTTTAGCGATTCTCAATAGCACGCTGATTTTGCTCCCTGCTTACTACTTCAATCAACTTTCAGCGTGGCAAACTTGGACCGCCTTTGCACTTTATTTTGCTTTTTTTTCAAGTGCGGCTTGGCGCGGCATTAAGCACGGCAAATTGGCAAAGGATAAAGACGACCGACAACTGAAAACGACCTCAGGACGCATTGCCGCAATTATTCGCAGTGTCGGATTGCTCGCAGCGCATGTGATTGCGATTTATGAGTTTGCGGAGCACGAAACACTCGTTTGGCTCTCGCTCGTTGGCATTGGCTTGATGGTAGCAGGATTGGTCGTGAACCGATTAGCAATTTCCGCGCTCGGAAAATTTTGGGATAAACTCGTTATCAAAGAAGACCATCGCTTGATTACCGAAGGCATTTACGCCCACATTCGCCACCCGATTTACACAAGTTATCTGTTGCTGTTTCTTGGCTATACGGTGCTCTTTCAAGCACCCATCAGCGCAATCATCTTTATGGCAGTATTAAGCATTTGGTATGGCAGTCGGATTTCGCTCGAGGAATCTATGCTGATGGAAAAGTTCGGCGACGCCTATCG
>CALGMC010000269.1 GCA_937959145.1 uncultured Chlorobiales bacterium | reverse complement strand
GCTGGCTTCTGGCGCGCCCTTGTTTTCAGGCATTGTAGCAGGCATTATTGGCGGGATTGTGGTTGGGATTTTATCGGGTTCGGAAATCAGCGTGAGCGGTCCGGCGGCAGGTCTTGCCGTTATCGTGGCAACCTCTATTGAGAAACTCGGCTCGTTTGAAGTTTTCTTGCTTGCTGTGGTCTTATCAGGTGTGATTCAAATTATTTTGGGATTTTTGCGAGCAGGCATTATTGGCAACTACTTTCCGAGTAGCGTCATTACAGGCATGCTTACGGCGATTGGCATCGTGATTATTCTCAAACAAGTGCCGCACGCAATCGGGTGGGATAAAGATTATGAAGGCGACTTTAGTTTTTTTGAAGGTGATAGCAATACTTTTCTAACACTCTTTAACGCCTTTCGTGCTCTTCAACCTGCCGCCGTCCTCATTACCATTCTATCCTTGACCACATTAGCGTTTTGGGAAACATCGTTTATTAAGAAACATCGTGTATTAAAACTCGTTCCTGCACCGCTCTTGGTTGTCTTGATTGGCATTTTCGTCAACGAGTTGTTCAAGATTTACGCGCCCGAGCTCGCCCTCACCAGCAAAGAAGGACACTTGGTTACGCTTCCCGATGTTCCGATTTCAGAACTGCCGAATCATATTTCCACACCTGATTTTTCAGCATTGTTCAGAAAAGACGTCTATATCGTCGCGCTCACGCTCGCTATTGTCGGTAGTTTGGAAACGCTTCTCTCCATTGAGGCGACGGATAAATTAGACCCGTTCAAACGTATTTCCGATACACATCGCGAATTGAAAGCACAAGGGATTGGAAATTTTCTATCAGGCTTACTTGGCGGTTTGCCGATGACGGCTGTGATTGTTCGCTCTTCTGCTAATGTTTATGCAGGCGCAAGAACGCGCACATCGGGCATTGTTCATGGGTTTCTTCTGCTCTTCTGTGTGTTTCTCATTCCACAAGTGCTCAACCTGATTCCGCTTTCTTCTTTGGCGTGCATCTTGATTATGGTTGGCTATAAACTCTCGCACTATAAGTTATTCGTGAAAATGTATCAATCGGGGCGCGATGTCTTCTTGCCGTTTATCGTTACAGTGCTTGCCGTTGTTTTTACGGATTTGCTTATCGGAATTGCGATTGGGTCGCTGGTTGGGCTCTTTTTCGTCTTGCGTGCCAACCATCACTCGGCAACGATTCTCGTCAATGATGGTGATATGTATTTGCTCAAATTCAACAAGGATATGTCGTTTGTCAATAAGGCAGAACTCAAAGCGGCACTTTCTCACATTCCTGACGGCGCGCATCTTTACATTGATGGCACGCGCTCAATGTTTATCGACCACGACATTTATGACATCATCAACGACTTCCAATCCTCTGCGCCGTTGCGGCGTATTCATGTGGAGTTGAAAAATTTTCATGGCAAGAAACTGCCGATTTTCAATGTCTCATCTATTGCGACGCCTGTAACAGCAATTTCACAATCTACCGAAAAGACTAAGGAGAATGACAATGAGCGAAACCATCATCACCAAACAAGAGCCGCAATCGACGAACCGACCCGAAATGGACGGCTATCGCAAACTTCTTCTCGCCAATAAAGCGTGGGTTCAAGAGTGTTTGCAAATTCGTCCCGATTACTTTGAGCGTTTGAAAGCCGACCAAAAGCCTGAATACCTTTGGATTGGTTGCGCCGATAGCCGCGTGCCTGCCGATAGAATCATCGGCACTGACCCCGGCGAACTCTTCGTTCAGCGCAACATCGCCAACCTCGTGATTCACACTGACTTCAACATGCTCAGCGTGCTTCAATACGCAGTTGAAATTCTCAAAGTCAAACACGTGATTGTCTGCGGGCATTACAACTGCGGCGGCGTGAAGGCGGCTATGTCGCACCAAAATTTCGGCTTGATTAACAAGTGGCTTCGGCACATCAAAGATATTTACCGCTTCTATAAACACGAACTGCTCACGATTCAAGATGAAACCGCACGGCTCAATCGCCTTGTAGAAATCAACGTTTTTGAGCAACTGCGCAATATCTCGGAAACAACGATAGTCCAACGCATGTGGAAGAAAGAACAACAACCCTATCTTCACGGCTGGGTTTATGATTTGGAGTCGGGCTACCTCAAACAACTTTATCTTTTCACGCCTGAAACAGAAATTGAAGATATTTATCGCTACGACTTTGATTCACTCAAAGAGTAAATGCCGAAACTGCCGCCCGTTTTCTATCAACAGCCAACACTTTCAGTTGCGACGGCTTTACTTGGAAAAATTTTAGTTCGTCGCATCGCCTTGCCTGAACAAGAAGTTATTCTGAAAGGAAAAATTGTAGAGACCGAAGCCTACCTTGCCCACCCACGATACGGCGACGAATCTTGCCACGCCTATCGCGGCATGACCGCACGCAATGCCGCCATGTTCGGCAACGCGGGAACGGCTTATGTGTATTTTACTTACGGCAATCACTTCATGCTCAACATCGTAACCGAGCCCAAAGGCGAAGCCGCCGCTGTTTTAATCCGCGCCCTCGAGCCGCTCACGGAACTCGACTTTCTTCGTGCTCGACGCAACACAACCAAAGTTATCGAACTCACCAACGGACCGGGCAAACTCACTCACGCTTTTCATATCGACCGCTCTTTGAACGGCGCAAGTCTGCAAAGTGATTTTCTTTATATCGAAGACGCACCGACAATTCCACCAACTGACATTTGCACAACCACCCGCATCGGTATCACGAAAGGAACTCACCTCCCATGGCGTTATTTTATCAAACGCAATCCGTTTGTCTCCAAAGCAAAGCCTTCTGAGCCTGCTCGCATTCACTCGTGAAATTTTCTATGCGGAATCTTAAACTTTACATCGAATACGACGGAACCGACTACGCCGGCTGGCAACGCCAACCGCAAAACCCACATCAACACACTATACAAGGCGAACTCGAAAAACTCTTCTCTCAACTCTTACAAGAACCAATTGAGATTATCGGTGCAGGACGAACCGATGCAGGCGTGCACGCCGTCGGACAAGTTGCCAATTTCAAAACGCATAATCACACTTTTACTCTCGAGAAATTGCGCTATGCGTGTTCGCGCATGCTTCCTGCGGGCATTGTGGTCAAAAAGGTTGAAGAAGCCCCACTCGACTTCAACGCGCGCTTCGATGCACGCGCTCGAACTTACCGATACTTCATCATTACCGAACCTTCGGCAATCAAACAACGCTTTGCCAATTACATCAACCTTCGCTTGTTTGATATTTCTCGATTCGATGTCGACGCCATGCGCCAAGCCAGCCAAATGCTTTTAGGCACGCACGATTTCACCACATTCTCAAAAATCGGAGCGCATCGTCGCTCGCACGACTGCACCGTTCATCGCGTTCGTTGGATTGAGCGGCGAAATCAACTGATGTTTGAAATTACGGCAAATCGATTCTTGCACTCGATGGTGCGGCTGATTGTCGGCACTTTGATTGAGGTAGGCGGAAAGAAACGTAGCGTCTCGGAGTTTGAGCACGCTTTGAAC
>CALGMC010000268.1 GCA_937959145.1 uncultured Chlorobiales bacterium | reverse complement strand
TGTCCCGTCAGGGTTGAGCACGTTTTGTAAGGATTGCTCTTGCGCTTGTGCGCCGAAGGCAATCGTCAAGAAGAATGCCAGCAGAAAAAGTCGTGAGATGTTATTCATGACTGTGTTTAATTATGAGGTTGATTAAAATTGGCTTTCAAAGGAAAGCCAGAACAAAAGTCGGGCAGAAAAGGGCGCGAGGAAATAGCAAACGTTTGTCATTTTGTCCTTGATTTTGAGCGAATTTCGATTTTGAAGGGTGAAGATTCTCAAAAATGGAACTGCAACTGTGGAAAGAGTAAAGCACCTGTTGTGAGGACGCCTCGCCCGCTACAAAGGTGCTTTTACAAACGATTACTTAGAAACGGCTTCCCAAGTGCCATTTACAAGTTTGCAGATGCCGCCGAATTTATTGTCGTTAAATTCGCCGCCCGCATAGACGACGCCGTTATGCACACCCACACCGTAAAGATTCGCCATCGGAATAGCGGGCAAATCAGACCACGATGAGCCGTCCCACTTCTTGATGACTTCTTGACCGTTGGCGATGTAGATATTGTTGCCATCAATGGCGAGTCCGGTTACATCAGCAAGTCCGTCGTTGCCGAGCGGCGACCATTTGCCGTTATCCCATTTGGCAATGCCTTTGAGCGGCGTGCCGTCGCCAGCGGCAGTGAATTTGCCTGCGGCATAAAGGTTTTTGCCATCGCTTTTGAGGAGGGTTACTTGATTGTTCAAGCCTTTATTTCCGGCTTCGGTCCAAGATTTTCCGTCCCAAAAGGCGACGCGCGAGGCGGGTTCGTCGCCAATCGTGCCGAAAACACCACCAACGAAGAGTTTGCCGTCGTGATGTGCCATTGAGAGAATCGTCCCAATGCCTCTGCCGCCATCGCCTTGAAATTTTTGATTGCCCAAGACCGAAAGTTTCTTTCCGTCCCAAACGGCAAGGTTGCTGGCGTCGAGTTTGTCGTCGACTTTGGTAAATCGTCCGCCGATGTAAAGATTTTTGCCGTCGGTTGCTAATGCCCAGACTTTTTGGTCGACGACATTCTTCTTAGCAATACTGCTCCACTTCGTGCCGTCCCACTTTGCCACTTGACCTGCTTCAACATATTTGGAGTTGTCTTCTTTGTCGACGTAGCTCCAATCGCCGCAGGCATAAAGGTCTTTTCCGACCACGCAAAGGTCTTTGGGAATTGCGTCAACGCCTTTTTTGAGCGTCGACCACTTTGTGCCGTCCCAAAGAGCCATGTTATTGGCGGGGCGGCGGTCAGCACTTTTGAAATAGCCGCCCACGACGAGTTTGCCGTCATAAACGGTAAAAAGTTTTGCCTGTCCGACAAGGTCGTCAAAAGCCGCAGGCTGTGTAACGGCGGCAACGGTCAAGAGACAGACGCATAGCCCTAATGCGGAGAAAATGAGTCGCTTCATTGTTTGTAAAAAAGTTTAGAGAGTTTGCGAGTTGTTTAGAACATGCCGCTTCAAAACGGCAAGGCTAAAATCGGACGGAAAAAGGGGCGGGGAAATAGCAAACGTTTGTCATTTTGTCCTTGATTTTGAGCGAATTTTGATTTTGAACGGGGAACATTCGCTTTGCAAAACAAAAAGAGACGCAGGGCGCGTCTCTTTCAAATTTCAGGGTGGGCAATGAATGATAGAATTATGCCGTTGTAGGCTCGGCTTTTAGGCGTTCGGTGGCGCGCTTGATGCGTCGGCAGACGGCATCTTTGCCCAAAATTTCGAGCATGTGAAAGAGGCTCGGTCCGAAACTCGCGCCCGACACCGCCAGCCGAATCGGGTGAACCATCTCCGCCGTTTTGATGCCCTTCGACTCACAGAACGATTTTAATGCCGATTCAATCTCTGATGCCGTGAAGGCAGGCAAGGCTTCTAACTGTGCGGCGAACGCCAACAACAGCGCGTTTGTGTTTTCTTTCCATCGCTTTTTGACCGCCTCCTCCTCGTAGGTTTCAGGCTCAAAGAAAAAATAACTGCTGAATGTAACGAACTCGTGAATAAAATGCACGCGCTCTTTCATTTCTCGGGCAACGGCTATCAGATAATCCTCGCTCGTGATAGTTTCAAGTGGTAGTTCTGTTTGGCGCGTTTTCAAAGCGTCTGAAAGAATCGGGCGAATGAGATTAGCAAGTTCGTTATCGCTCTTGCGGCGAATGTGTTCTTTTTCAATCCAACTGAGTTTTTCAAGGTTAAATATCGCGCCCGATTTGCCCACGTGCTCGAGCGAAAACTGTTCGTGCAATTCCTCGAGCGTGAAAATTTCTTGTTCGCTACCGCTTCCGGGGTTCCAGCCTAAAAGTGCGACAAAGTTAATGAGCGCGTCGCGGCTGAATCCTTTTTTGATGTAATCTTCAACGGCAACATCGCCCTGACGCTTCGAGAGTTTCGTGCGGTCAGGGTTCAACAGCAGCGGCACATGCGCATACACAGGCTTTTCCCAGCCGAAAAATTCGTAGAGCAACACATGCTTCGGCGTGGAAGAAAGCCACTCTTCGCCACGAATCACATGCGTAATTTTCATCAAGTAATCATCGACGACCACTGCCAAGTGATAGGTTGGGAATCCGTCGGCTTTCAGGAGCACTTGGTCGTCGACGACGGCGGAATCGAACTCGACCGTGCCGCGAATGACATCATGAACTTTAATCGTAATCCCGTCAGGCACTTTCATGCGCACCACTTTCGGAATGCCCGAGTCGAGTGCTTCTTTGATTTTGCTTTCAGGCATTGAGCCGCCCATGGATTCGGGAAGCCACTTGCGATTATACTTCGGCTGCAAGCCTTGCTTTTGTTGGAGTTTGCGAACTTCTTCCAACTCTTCGGGCGTCGAGAAGCAGTAGTAGGCTTTCTTTTCGGCGATGAGTTGCTCACAGTAGTGTTTGTAGAGGTGCAATCGCTGGGATTGTGTGTAGGGACCGAAGTCGCCGCCACGTCGCGGGCTTTCATCAGGAATTAAACCTGCCCATTCTAACACGTTCTCGATGTTTTCTGCCGCGCCCGGCACAAGGCGTGTTTGGTCGGTATCTTCAATGCGAAGGATAAATTTGCCGCCGTGTTTTTTGGCGAAAAGGTAATTGTAAAGTGCGGTGCGAAGTCCGCCAACATGGACATAGCCCGTCGGCGACGGCGCAAAGCGCGTTCTAACAGTGTCTGAAATTGCCATAGCAAACAAAAGTGTCTGAATTCAAAGTGAAAAGAAGTGCAAAGATAACGTTTTGCAGATTGGCGGAACTGGCTTTTACACAATGCTTAATGCGAAGAACCACTTTTCAACCATACTACAAATTGTCAATAGAAGTTGTCGCCACGCCTGATGCAAAACCGATGTTATCGGTCGTTCCGTTTTCTTCGTTTAGATGTTGAGCCGTCCGAATGTCTCGTTATGTGGAACATTCAAATCAATAAACTGAAAATTCAGGGTAATTTCTCGTTTGAGCAAGTTGTAAATCTTTAAACTCTCCCTATCTGACGAGAGGTAAAATTCTATTGTTTTCTCGCGGTCGGCTTGAGCAAAAAGCTTGGTGTCGTTCGGGATAAGGTTGCGCTCTTTTAGTTTCAATGTCCCTTTGTTCTGAAAAACGATTTTGGCAAACTCGCCTGTGCGTTCTGCATGGTCTAAGTTGAAAGGAACAATTTGCAAGTTTCTTAAAGGAAGTTCTTGAACATCACCACCGACGCAATATTCAGCAATACTAATCGTTGAAATCATCATCGTAATTTCTTTCTGCAAAAAGTATCGGAAATAGCCGTCGGCTTTTTCAAACAGTGTGTCAGTATCGTTCAAGAAACGAATAAAGAAACTGGTATCAAGTAAAACGGCTTTATGCCTCATATCCTCCCCTAATTTCTTTCAACCACGCATCGGGGTTTAGGCTACCGAGCCAAGATGTTTTGGCTTTGTCGCGAAGTGCTTTTAGATATTGCTCGTCATATTTGGGTTGATAGGTAACCAACTCAACAAACTTCAATGTTGATGTATCTATTTCACCCGTTTCTATATGTTGCTTTCCTGTTGCTCTTATACCAAAAGTCTTGTAGAGTAAGTTCTCGCTATATTGCTCCAAAAAGCGAATCGGTGTTTCGATTCTGACTGTTCCGAGTTCTTCGGTGAGAATGTGGATATTGGCTCTGTCTTTGCCGCCTGCATTTGTAACTTTTCCATAGAAATAAAATTCAGCGTCTGCCCAAATTGCTTCTGTCCTGTAATACCTTGTCGTTTTATCAACTCTCACTTCGTTTGTATGCTCAAGCGATGTTTTGATGCTGAAAACATAGTCATGTTTGGTTGCGATATTCTGTATGTTTTCAAATGCTCTTGCAGTCTCCAAATCAAGAAAGTCAATGTTTTGAACTTGTTTGACCTGCCCAATGATTGCGTTGAAAGCAATGATATGTTGAATGGAAGTCTTTAAGATGTGCCTTACTGAGCCTTCTTCAATTTTGTAACTAATGGTTGGTCGGCTTTTCCTATCGCCTGGATACAACAATTTTTCTGCGTTTTCAAGAATAAAGATAATCTCCCGAATGTCGTAGTGGTCGGGTGAAAGGTCAAGGTTTCCCTTTGAACCTGTGATTCTTATCTCTATGAAACCAATTTTTTCCATGACACAAGTTTAAGAAAAGTTTATGCTGAACGCTTGGAGTAGAGTAATAACAAAGCCTGTGGGCGAACGTTTCAGGCGCAAAGGGTAAGTGTGGCTCAAAGGTGATAGGCAATGTTCGAGCCTGTCCAGTTTTGCACCTTGTTGAACATCGTGTTAATCAGTTTTCCACGACTCATTCGAACAAGATTATTCACAAGCATGGGTTTTTCGTCGCCATCGCGCCAAAAGAACATCATGCGCACTTCGACCTTTGTGCCGCCTTCGGGCGTCTGGATAGCGGGGGCGTAATTGACTTTCTGTTGCAAAAGGTAATTCGATTTATCCGCGATGTTATCCAAATCTTCCTTTGTTACATCAATCAGCACGCCGCCGCCTGAAAACGAGAAGAGCGGCTTGGCGACGTAATTTTCCAAGTCGTCGGGGTAGCGTTCAAGGTCGGAAAGGAAGTAGCATTTGGGTGCGTATTTGCTTTGAAAGAGCGGCAGACAGAATTTGGAAATTTTGAAAAACCAGTTCGGATGGTTGAGCCATTTGACCTCGAGGTCGTCTTGAAAGGAAAAATCAAACGAGAGCGTTTTTTTGTCTAACTCGTCAAAAATCACGCGGTTGTAGATGCGCTCAATCGGAATTTCTCTGCCGTTTTTTCGATAGTAAAGTTTTGAGCCACGCCGTTTGACATCGGTTAAACACACAGGCGTAACGCCGAAGTAGGCTTCGGTCATGTGAAAATCGATGCGCGTTTTTTGTTTATCGGGCTCGATTTCCAAGAGAATGACGTTTTCGGGGTCGGAATTGCCGAGCAAAATTTCTTTGAGTGCGGATAAGTAAGTCTCGCGTGAAAGTCCGTTGAAGTAGGATTTCAAGTCGGCGGGAATCGGGTAGTGTTGGCGCAGTTTTTCGTCGAGTAAGGCTTGAAAAGCGAAGACGGTCGGAAAGCCTTGCAGCTCGATGAGTTGCGGAAGCGGGTTGCCGTTTTGGTCTTCGCAGATGGCGAAATCGATTTGAAGAAATTGCGGGTGTGGGTCTTCGTTTGGCACATGAAGTTCTGATGGAATGGCGTCGCGGAGGCGCGACCAAATGCGTTCGGTGCGAAGGTCGTCGGCAATGCTGTTCGCCGCTGAAATCAGTTCATTGGTCAGTTCTTTTGATGGAAAAAACGGTGTTTCGCTCACGCGAAATTCTAACGAGTTTTTGCCGCTTTGGTTGAGGTCAGCAATAAGGGCTTCGTAAGTTTCGGTCTTGAACGTGGCGTTGAAGGTTTGACGGAAATCGCTCTCGAGCATGGGCAGTGGTTTTGTTGAACGTGTTTTCGAGAAGATAAAAAATTTATCCAAGTCTCATAGCGTCATGGACTTCCGACATGGTTTGTTCGGCGATTTGTTTGGCGCGTGCTTCGCCCTCGAGCAGAATGGCTTTCACGTCGTCGGGCTTTTGTTCTAACTGTGCGCGTCGCTCCAAGATAGGCGCGAGAAATTCTGAAATGCTTGCTGCGCATCGCGTTTTGCAATCGACACAGCCGAGCGCGCCGCTTCGACAATCAGCATCGATTTGCTTGACCTCTTCGGCGCGGGTGAATCGTTTGTGATAAGTAAAAACCGTGCACACATCAGGATTGCCCGGGTCGTGCTTGCGGACTTTTGCCGTGTCAGTAACGGCGGTGCGCACTTTCTTCACGACCTCGATGAGCGGGTCAGAAAGCAGAATCGTATTGCCAAGCGATTTTGACATTTTCGCCTTGCCATCTAAACCGACCAACCGCGCAAATTGGGTGATTTTCCCTTCGGGTTCGGGAAACACGGCTTCACCGTTGGGCTTCGGATAGGCTTGATTGAATCGGCGTGCAATTTCGCGTGTGATTTCAATGTGCGGCAGTTGGTCTTCGCCAACAGGCACAACCGAGCCTTTGTAGAGCAAAATATCCGCCGCCTGCAAAACAGGATAACCGAGATGCGCGTAAGAAATGGTGTCTAATTCCAAGTCGCGCACTTGCTCTTTGAGCGAAGGATTGCGCTCGAGGCGCGAAGTGGTAATCAGAAGCGAAAAAATCAAAAAGAGTTCTGTATGCGCTTTGATTTGCGATTGGCGAAAAATCGGACTCTTTTCAGGGTTGATGCCCGCCGCCAACCAATCGATTGCCATCTCGACCGAATTTTGGTAGGTGTGGCTTGAATCCAAGTTTGTGGTGAGGGAGTGATAATCGGCGATGAGAAAATATGTTTCGTATTCGCCGCTTTCTTGCAAGACGACCCAATTTTCAAGTGCGCCGACATAGTGCCCCAAGTGCAATTTGCCCGTCGGGCGCATTCCGCTTAAAATTCGTTTCATGCGTTATGGTTGGTGTTC
>CALGMC010000267.1 GCA_937959145.1 uncultured Chlorobiales bacterium | reverse complement strand
AAGTGCTACTTCGCGCTGAGTTCCAAAAGTCGTTTTTGTGCAAGCGGGTGATTTCCGCCCATGCGCATATATTTTTCGTAGCAGAATCGTGCGCGTTGAAGTTCTTTGGCACGATAGTAAAGCGACGCCAAGTTGAAGTAGCTTTCTGCAAGTTCGCCGCGTGTTTCTTTGATATACTGCAAATAGCATCGCTCGGCGGCGGGCGCGTCGGCGTTTTGATAGCAGAACACACCGAGTTCCATGAGTTGATACGGATACGCTTGTTTTCGCCAAAACCCTGATAGCCACTTTTCAAACCGCGACGGTTCAGGAAGCGAAAGCAAATCGTTTCGCTCCTTCTCTGAAAACGCTTCGGGAAGGTTCAAGCGATTCAGCGCATCGGTGAATGAAATTGTTGGAAGATGTTGCGCGTAGTCGATATGCGCGAAAATCGCAGTCGTTTCGTCCAAGTGAATGAGCCGCCAATCCTCCATTTGCCTTAGTTGTTGATTCCAAATGAGCGACGCGACAAAATCAAATGCGATTAACTTCGGTTGATATTTTTCAATGAGCGTTCTTAATCCGCCCATCACAAAGGCTTTTTTATACTCGCTGAAAAATTCTTCGCGCATCACCTCGAGCCGTCCATCGATAAAAATTTTCTGCTTCAATTTCCAACCGAAATATGCGCCCGTGTTGAGGTCGTTGAGGAGTTTTCCGTCTAATCGGTTCTCGTTGAGAAACGCACTTGCTTTAACGGGGTGTGCGTGAATCTCTAACCCTAATCCAAACGTGATGAATCGCCTATCGGATTGGTAGTAAGCATTATTGACGACGCGCACGGTGAAAAGCACTGCGACAACGGCAAGCGCAATCATCACCCCTCTTTCAACAAGCGACGCTTTTTCTGATGAAAAATTTAATCGCGCCGAGAGGTTGAACTCTGCCCACACTTCGCGCAACGCCGTCGCAAGTATCGGAGAAACGACTAACGGAAAGAGCGGAATGTTGCGAATCTGAGACGCCGAAAGAAAAAAGAACGCACCGAACAATAGAAACTCATGCACCTTGCGCCGACGCATTGTGAGCAGCATCAACACAATGCTCAACACGGACAGCGCGTAAAAAAGGTAAATGGGAATCGTGCTGATGAACGGCAGGTTATCCGTCGGCTGAACATCAAAGGGCGAAATAAATTCGCTCACATGCTCTTTGAACACATTGTTCCGATTTAGCCGCGTGAAGAGATAAAACGGAAACAGCACACCGTTGATGTGATACGGATTCACAAAACAAATCGCACCCGCAAGCATACACCATTTCCAAAGCGTTGCGTCAATTTTCTTGTTATGAATCCAGTCGCTCAAACAATACGCGCCCATGACGCCCCAACCCAAAATGAACAACCCTTGCGTATTGACCCAAACGAGATGAATCGCGAGAAGCCAAGGGAGAATTTTTTTATCGCCGCGCAAGTAACGCTCGAGCACGAGAATCGTCAGCAACAGAAGACTCCATGTCAGCACCTCTGGGCGCACAGCGAAGCGTAGTTCCATCATCAATCCGACAACCATGAGCAAAGAGAGCGCGAGCGGAATCGGCGTGCCAACAGAAAGCAGTCGCACGAGAAGCAATCCCAATGCCGTTAAAATCAAGAGCGCGTTGAAAATCGTTAGTCCCTCAAATCCTGAAAGCGAATAGACGCCGAACATGAGCAGTTGATAAAGCCAATGCAGGTCGATGTAGTCGTTATTAGGGACGGTGTAGGTGTAGGCGTCTTTATCGGGGAATGCGCGATGTTGCCATATCCACTCGCCGCCGTGCAAGTGAAATCCGATGTCGATATCGACCATCAATCGCAATGCAAGTGCGATGAACAGAGACGCAATGGCAAGAAGTGGAATGAAGTAAATCGGTTTTCGGAATGTGGTAAGCGGAATCGGCGCGAGCGAAACTTCGGCGGGCGTGTCATTCGCCTTATCCGTTTTTGAAGAAGTTTTTTTTCGCTTGCTCATGGTTGAAACGCTGTTGCTTAGTCAAGCCGTCGCCAAGTCGCACCCTCTTTTGTGTCTTTAACTTCAATGCCCGTTTCTTTCAGACGGTCTCGAATCAAATCGCTTGTGGCAAAGTCTTTTTTCGCACGCGCGGCTTGGCGAATTTCTAATACTAATTTCATCACATTGGCGAGCAGGGTTGAATCGCCGCGCATTGTAGTTTGTGTTTCAGAGAGAACGCCGAGAATTTCTCTGCCGTAGATGTTGAAAAAGTCTATCACCCTCGAGCGAGCCTCTTCTGAAAGCCCTTCTTTTGACAGCATTGTATTGACTTCGCGCGCAAGGTCAAAGAAAATGGCAATCGCTTGTGGCGTGTTGAAGTCGTCGTTCATCGCGCTATGCAGTTTCACTTTGTAGGGTTCAATATCCAGCGCGCCGCTTCCTGATGGCGATTGCAGAAGGCGATTGTAAGTTTCGTTGAGTTTCTCCAATCCATTTTTAGCGGCTGAAATTGCCTCGTCTGAAAAATCAAGCGTGGAGCGGTAGTGCGACTGCAAGATGAAAAAGCGCAGTGCAGTTGGCAGATATTTTTTCAGCAAATCTTTGATGGTCGTAAAATTGCCGAGCGATTTGCTCATCTTTTGACCATTGACGGTAACAAGGTTGTTGTGAATCCAATAGCGCACGAACGGTTTGCCAGTGGCAGATTCCGATTGCGCGATTTCGCATTCGTGATGTGGGAATTGGTTGTCCATTCCGCCGCCGTGAATATCAATCGTTTCGCCGAGATATTTCATCGACATTGCCGAGCATTCGATATGCCAGCCCGGAAAGCCCCAGCCCCACGGCGAGTTCCACTGCATCAGGTGTGTGGGGTCGGCTTTTTTCCAAAGCGCAAAGTCCGATGGATGTCGCTTTTCGGATTTGATTTCGACGCGCGTTCCCGATTCCATCTCGCTTTGATTGCGCCGCCCTGAAAGTTTGCCGTAGCCTTCAAACGAACTGACGCTGAAATAAACCGAGCCATTTGCTTCGTAGGCGTGTCCTTTTTCAATAAGCGTTTTAATGAGTTCGATTTGTTCAGGAATGTGCCCTGCGGCTGTCGGCGCAATGTTTGGACGAGCGACGCCGAGCGCGTCCATGTCTTCGTAATATGAGCGCGTATAGGCTTGTGCGACTTCCATCGGCGAAGTCTGCTCGATGCGTGCGGCTTTGAGAATTCTATCTTCGCCGTCGTTTTCATCTCCGAGCAAGTGTCCGACATCAGTAATGTTTTGCACATAGCGCACCTTGTAGCCTACATGCCGAAACCACTTGACCATTACATCAAACGAGACATAACTTTTCGCATGCCCAATGTGCGAGTGTCCATAAACTGTTGGACCGCACACATACATTGAAATAAAGCCTTCACGAAGTGGGACGAACTTTTCTTTTTGCCGCGTGAGGGTGTTGTAAATGTAAATCTCGTCTTGAATCGCCATTTTGAGAATCGTTGTAATTACTTGCCGTCGCCAAGCAAGACGATTTTATCGCGATGCTCCGTTGCGTGTTTGAGCGCGTTGCGCGTATCAATAATGCGCTTTGAGCATTTGAGAATTAAGTCGTAATCAAATTTTGCGTGGTCGGTTGTAATGACGACGATGTCAGCGGATTCGAGCGTTTCTGCCGTGAACGGTGTTTCGTGCATTTCAATCACAGTGTTGCCCGTTCCGTGTTCTTTGAAATGGGGCACGTGCGGGTCGCAGTATTGAATGTGTTTAGCACCTTCTCTTTGGAGCAATTCAATGATTTTAATTGCAGGCGAGTGTCGAATATCGTCGACATTTTTTTTGAACGCGACGCCGAGAAAGAGAATTTTCGCCTCGCTGAACGCAATCGGAAGTTTGGCAATTTCTTTCATCACGAGGTCGCGCACGTAGAAAGGCATGTTCTCGTTGGTTTCCGCCGCAAGCGTAATGAAGTTCGTTTGAAAGTCATATTCGCGTGCTTGCCACGCAAGGTAGTAGGGGTCAATCAAAATGCAATGCCCGCCGATTCCTGGACCGGGATAAAACGGCATGAAACCAAACGGCTTCGTCGATGCCGCCTCAATCACTTCCCAAATGTTAATGCCGCCCATTCTATCGCACAACACGGCAAGTTCATTGACCAGCGCGATATTCACGCTTCGGAAAATGTTCTCCAACAACTTTTCCATCTCCGCCACTTTCGGCGATGAAACCTTGTGGACTTTTGCAATCACTTGTTCATTGGTGAGTGCGGCAAGGTCAGTGCAAAGCGGGGTAACGCCGCCAACGACAATGGGCGTATTGCTCGTGTTCCACTTCGTATTGCCCGGGTCTATGCGTTCAGGCGAAAAGGCGAGATAGAAATCTTTTCCGACTTTCAGTCCTGTTTTCTCGAGAATCGGCAACACATAGCCTTCGGTGGTGTTCGGAAAGGTCGTGGATTTGAGAATAATGAGTTGCTCTTTGCGCAAGTGTTTAGCAATGGATTCCGTTGCCGATGTGATAAACGAAATATCGGGTTCTTTATTCGCCGTGAACGGTGTTGGCACGCAGATGTAAATGGCATCGCAAAGTCCTGCATGGTCGTAATTGTCCATTGCTTTGAAGCCGTTGTCGCGGGCTTCTTTGAACTCGTTTTCTTTGATGTCTTGAATGTAGTTCTTGCCCGCGTTGAGGCTTTCGATTTTGCGCTTGTCTAAATCAATACCAATCGTCTTGAAGCCTTTGCGCGCAAATTCAACGGCGAGCGGCAAGCCCACGTAGCCCAGCCCGACAACACCAATAACGGCGGATTTTTTTTCAAGTTTTTCTTTGAGCGACATTCGTTGAGCGTTGAGTTTAATTCAAACTTGGATTTTGAATCGATTGCTTGTGATACTTCGTGCTTTCCGTTTTCACAAAGTCAATAAGTGCTCTTAGGTGAGAGGGGTTTGTTTCAGGCAAAATGCCATGCCCGAGATTAAAAATGTGCCCTGATTGTTCGGAGTGTTCGCCGAACTTACGCAGAATTTGCGCCGCTTCTTCGCGGATTCGTTCAGGCGAGGCGAAGAGCATAATCGGGTCTAAGTTGCCTTGCAGTGCGACTCTATCCGAAAGTTGCCAACGCGCTTTGGCAATATCCACTGTCCA
>CALGMC010000266.1 GCA_937959145.1 uncultured Chlorobiales bacterium | reverse complement strand
CATGTTCAAAAATTTTGACAGTTCTTACGGACTGATTTCGTCTCAAACCGTCATGCTTGCGCTCACCACGAAAGGCTTGACGCGCGAAGAGGCTTACAAATTCGTTCAGCGCAATGCGATGCGAAGTTGGCGCGAAAAAATCCATCTCAAACAACTTGTGTTGGACGACGCCGATATTCGCCAGCATCTTTCCGAGAAAGAAATTGAGCAGATTTTTTCCGCCGAAGCCTTGATGAAGAAATTGAAAAAGAATGTGGATTACATTTTTCGCCGTGTCGGATTGGGGAAGTGATACCAACATTGTTTTGGGTTATTCCATCGTCATGGCAACACCGCCTGCGAATTTATCGCGCAGTTCGGCTTGAAATTCCTCGACCACGCGGAAAGATTCTTTCAGGGCATTGCGTTCAATTTGCGTGAGCCGTTCAGGCGCGATGAAGTTATCGGGCGCAAGCCCCTTGCGACGCTGTTCGCTGTGGTGCGTGAGCCGAAGCGTCATCATAAAATCAAAGGCTTCAATAACATTGTCCATAAGGGTTTGGCGCATCAAGCTTTTCTCTTTGGCAACTTCAAGGCGCGACCAAGTATTCGCGCTGTTCGTTTTGGCTTGAAACGATAAGAGCCGCGCGCCATCGACGAGCGGACGAAGTGCGCGTTCTTTGATGTTGAATTGATTTTTATGTGCGCCTGAATCTTCAAGCAAGAACGAGCCAAAGAAGCCGAGCGGCGGTTTGGTTTGAAGCGCGTTCTGCGTCATGAAAAAAAGAAACTGCTTCGTCTGTGCAATCTCTGAAAAAAGATGTTGGCGCAACGAAGCCACGAGCGACGCCTCACCGTAAATCGAGCGGAAGTCGAAGAAAATCGAGGCGTTGAGTAACGACTTTGGGCTTGCAGAGTGAACCCACTTCGAGAAATTTTTCTTCCACCCAAAGAGGCTTTGGCAGAGTTCGGGGTTGGTTGCCATGATGTTGCCTTTGCATTTTGGAAATCCAACTTTATCTAAACCCTCTACAACAAACGACGCAAATTTCAGAAAGTAGGATTGCACGTCGGAATCGTTGGCGGTATTCTCAAAAACAAGTCCGTTATCTTGGTCGGTGCTGATGGTTTGTTCTTCGCGCCCTTCGCTGCCGAAAGCAATCCAAGCAAAAGGAACGGGCGGCTTTCCAAACCCTTCTTGAACCATTCGTGTTTCGGCAAATTGCAAAATGCGCTCGGTGAGTTTATCGTTGAAGGAAGTGATGATGTGCGTGAGCCGTTTGGCAGTCATGCCTTGTGCAATGAGCGAATCAATGACGGCGTCCATTTGCATGCGCACAGAAAGCAAGCCTTCAACGGTTTGTTCGCGGTCTAAATTCTTGGTAACAGCGGCAGGACTAACGCCGTGCATGAGCATTAAATCGTGTTCGGAAATCACGCCGAGAAATTTCTCGACGTCGTCTTTACGCTCCACAACACAAAGGTGATGAATGCGGCGTCGCGTCATGAGCATGAGCGCGTTCATCACCGAATCTTCGGAATCAATCGTGATAACAGGGGAAGACATCACCGCAGAAACCGGCAGATTGATGCTCTGACTGCGTGCGACAATTTTCGAGCGAAAGTCTGTATCGGTGATAATGCCATCAGGCTTGCCGTCGTCGCCTAAAATTACGAGCGAGCCAACGCGCTCGAGCGTCATGATTTCGGCGGCTTCGCGCACGGTCAGTTCAGGCGTTCCCACAATCGGGCGGCGTTTGATGAGCGACGCCACGCTTTGAAACAGCAAAGAAACTTCGCCGTTCTGCTTATGCACCGAGAGCCGCTCGCGCTCAATTTGGTAAGCATTTGCAAGCGAAACCGAAAGCGTCGGCGAAAAATAATCCGCAACCTTTTGATGCGTGTCGTAAAGATGTTTGAACTCGGCTTTGGGGAGTAGGTAGCAAATGGTGTCGTCGTCGCTGGTGGCGTTAAAGATGAAGGCTTCATTTTCCAAGAGCGAGGTAATGCCAAAACTATCGCCTTCGCCGCACAGCGAAACGAGTCGCTCATTTTCGCCACTGCGCCCGCGCGTAATGCGAACTCGACCTTTGCGCACGATGTAAAGAAACTCGGCTTTGTCGAGGTCGCGCCTTAAAATCACGCTCCCTTTCGGGAAATACTCCACAAGCATTTTCTTCGCAACCGCTTCGCGCTCTTCATCGGAAAGAAGCGAGAACGGCGCAACTTCCATCAAAAAACGCGCAACGCTTTCCATTGTCGTGAGAATTAAATCTTAATGAAACATGGCAAATTAAGCATTGCGCAATTCATCGTCCTAATTCACTCGACCGTAACGGACTTTGCCAAGTTGCGTGGCTGATCGACATTACACCCGCGCATCACAGCAATGTGATACGCCAAAAGTTGAAGCGGAATCGACGTCAGGAGCGGCAAGAGCATATCGAGCGTGTTCGGAATGCGAATGACAAACTCGGCAAGGTGAGAAATTTCATCGTCGCCTTCGGTGGCAATGGCAATCACGCGACCTTTGCGACTGCGCACTTCCTCGATGTTGCTGATAACTTTGTGATAGGAGTTATCCTTTGTAGCAATGAATACAACGGGCATATTTTCGTCGATGAGCGCAATCGGACCGTGTTTCATTTCAGCGGCAGGATAGCCTTCGGCATGGATGTAGGAAATTTCTTTGAGTTTGAGCGCACCTTCAAGCGCAACGGGGAAATTCACACCACGACCGAGATAAAGAAAATTCCGTGCGTCTTTGAAAAGTGCCGCAAGCCGTTTGACTTCGTCGTTCAATTTCAAAATATCGCGCACTTTATCGGGAATGTGGTGCAGTTCGTCGACGAGCATTTTGGCTTCGGCGTCCGAAAGCGTGCGACGTTTGCCGAGCGCAAGCGCGAGAAGCGTCAGAACCGTAACTTGCGCCGTAAAGGCTTTGGTTGAAGCAACGCCAATTTCAGGACCGGCGTGCGTGTAGATGCCACAATCGGTTTCGCGAGCAATCGACGAGCCGACCACATTACAAATGCCCAGCACCAACGCGCCGCGCGATTTGGCTTCGCGAATGGCGGCAAGCGTATCCGCCGTCTCGCCCGATTGTGAAATCGCCAGCACCACATCGTCTTGATTGATAATCGGATTGCGATAGCGAAACTCCGACGCATACTCCACTTCAACCGGTATGCGCGCAATTTCTTCAATCAAATACTCACCGACCAACCCCGCGTGCCAACTTGTGCCACACGCAACGATGATAATGCGTTTCGAGGCGCGAAGCCGTTCAAGATGTTGCGAAATGCCGCCCAAGCGCACCGAACCTTCATTGACCAGCAAGCGACCGCGCATTGAGTTGAGAATTGCATCGGGCTGTTCAAAAATTTCTTTGAGCATGAAGTGTTCGTAGCCGCCTTTCTCAATTTCATCAATGCTGAAGGTGAGTTCGTCAATGACTTTGGGCATCTCGATATTTTCAATCGTCTTAACCGTATAGCCGTCTTTGGTGATAATCACCATTTCGCCGTCCGAAAGGTAAATCACCTTGCGCGTGTGTTGGACAAGCGGCGAAGCGTCCGACCCCAAGAAGTATTCCCCATCGCCGACGCCGAACAACAGCGGACTGCCGTTGCGCGCCGCAATCAGTTTATCAGGCTCACGCGACGAAATCACGCAAATGCCGTAAGTGCCGACCACTTGCTTCAAGGCAAGGCGGACAGCGGTTTCAAAATCACATTCTGCTTCCT